>JAKIUS010000269.1 GCA_021647445.1 Geopsychrobacter sp.
AAGGCCAGATCACTCAGCTGGACCTGACTGCCGAAGGCCACCAGGACGATCAGCAGCACCAGGGTGCCGAGAAAAATGGCCATCTGAAAGACATCGGTGCGCAGTGAGGCACGCAGGCCGCCGAGCATCGAGTAGAAGAGGGTGATCGCCGCAAAACCGAGAATCGTCAGGCTATAGATGTTGCTCCCGGCGACACCGAAGAGGATGCCGATGACCAGCAGATTAGCAAAGACTTCACTGATCAGGCGGATGCCGATGACGAAATTGTAGCAGCCGGTTCCCCAGCGGCCAAAGCGTTCACGCAGAAAATCTTGCACGCTGTTGCAACCGTGTTCGAAGCGCAAACTGTCGACGATCCGTCCGCCGGTCAGGAATGAGAAATAGTAAAACGCGTAAGCAAGACTGCCCCAGATACCGTAATAGAAGCCTAGAATAGCGGCATTCATCAGTGAACGGGCAAAGATCCAGGTGGTCACCTGGGAGAAGGTCAGGGTCAAAAGTCCGGGTTTTTGACCGCTTGAGCCGAGCCCATGGAAAAAGGCACCGGCACTTTCGGCCTTGGGCGCGAGGATGACAGAAGCCAGGGCAATAATGCCAGCGAAAATCGGGAGGTAGTAGTCCATGGGGAATCTCCGAAAAGGGGTTTGGGGTCGCTCTGTAAATTCAGGTTTCGAGTTATCTATCACCGTTGCGGTAGCTGAAATTGGTACAGCCGCAAAGACGTGACTTACGCAGAGGGATTTAAGCCTCCCTGCGTAAGCCGTGGCAAACTATTTTACCGGACCGGTGAAGACCCAGTCGTTGGTGATGACGGCAGCGTGGCAGTTGATGCAGCCGTTGACCTTGCCTTCTTTGGCGATGGAGCCGTCAGCCTTATATTTGGCCCAGAACCAGTCGCCGCCGTTGGGGTCGTAGCCGTCGACACGATACATAACGGTTACCGCGCCCAGCATCTTGTTCGGCATGTAGTTCTCTTTAACGATCATCGAGCCGACCGGCAGGGTGCCAACCTTGTTTTTAATACCGGTCAGGGCGATATCGTTGACGTAGGTTGTCAGCAGCGCTCCATGGGGATGTTTTCCCTTGTAAAATTTACCTTTACCTGGGAATAGCGACCATTGCTGATAGGGAGAGGAGTTGGTGATGAAATTATAAACCGCTTTCCCCTTGGCGGCGGGCATCTCTCCGCCACCGGCAAGAGCAAAACTGACCAATCCCAGAATCATGCAGCCACAAAGCAAAACAATCCGTTTTCTTTTCATTACATTTCTCCTTTTAATAAGATAATGCGCCTACCACCGCCGCCCCTATGACTTCGGTCATTTGTCTGTTTAATTAAATTCATTGGGCAATTTGTTTCCCCCACGCATAACGGTACTATTAACGGTTCGTTGTGTGCAATGGTAAGCCAGCTTACAGAGTCTGGTTAACTATCTGACTTTTCAGTTGAATTTTGTTTGAAGAAAATTTTCAGACCCTGCGGATCGATGATTTTTATACTGCGATAAGAGGTTGTGACCAACCCTGATTTTTTCCATTTGGTTAATTGCTCAGCGACCGATTCGCGTGAAGATCCAATTAAGTGGGCCAGATTTTTTTGGCTTAAGGGGATGCGGATACTCCCGTTTTCTTCACTGATTCCATGTCGTTGAGCCTGCCAGAGCAACGCGAGGGCCAACCGGTTTCCCACGGGTTGAAAGAGTAAATCCTCGAGCCGCATCTCAAGCTCACGGCGACGCATGCCGATGAGCTTGATGACTTTGAGCGCCATCTCGGGGTGACGTTGCAGCAGGCCTTCGAAATCGCTACGGGCCATTTTACAGACTAGGGCATCATCCAGTGCTACGGCGCTGTGAGAACGATTCTCTTCCCCAATAAGCGAGAGTTCCCCGAAAATTTCACCCGGCCCCAGAATGTCCAGAATCATCTCGCGACCGGTTGCACTGGTGCGGGTCAATTTAACGCGTCCCTCTTTAATCAGGTAGATATCCTCACTCGACTCTTCGGCAAAGAAGAGCTTGCTGTTGCGTTGGCAACGGAACATTTCACTGCGATCGGCGATATCGCGCTGTTCATCATCCGCCAGCCAGGAGAAAAGGTTCGCATGTTTGATGTACCAGAGTTGGGTCGGCATCGTTTTTTGCTTCGCTCCGATTGGGGTCGCTAAGAGTGTGCTTGCCGCCGGGCCGTCACGCTCTCGCCACCGATCCCCCAATTATCGGAATCTACTTCATCGATAACCACGACCAGCGACGCGGGATTCTTACCCAGAACCCTGACCAGCAGGTCTGTCGCCCCCTTGATTAATTGAGCCTTCTGCTCGGAGGTTGCTCCATCACGGGTGATCTTGATATTGACGTACGGCATTTTGCTTCATCTCCCTGACAAGGTTAAGCTTTAGATTCTGTTTTGATATGGACGGAACGGGTGCTTTTAAGCTTATCTTTGCCGGGGCTGATGTCAAACAGGCCAGATGTTACCCCGTGGTGATGACCTAGGGGTCGTCAGATATCCAGCGGGCCGTTAAGGAATTTCCGCCATTGTTCAGGTTTAACACCGATGGTGCCAGCTGAACTTGTTGCCGGAGGTATGGCTATGTTATTTTTACTTTTGCATCGCGGTCATGGACTCCGCACTTCGTAGCTGTGTGGCAGAATCCTGAGTATTTCTGCCGCTGCTCTTTTTCGTTTCTCTTTCGAGCGCATCCATTCATGTTTGATTTAAACAGTCTCAACCCCCAACAACGCCAGGCGGTCGAGCACGATCTTGGCCCCTTGTTGCTTTTAGCTGGTGCCGGTTCGGGTAAAACGCGGGTTATCACCTGCCGTATCGGTTACCTGCTGCAACAGCGTCAGGTGAAAGCAACGCAGATTCTGGCTCTTACCTTTACCAACAAGGCGGCGCGTGAAATGCGCGAACGGGTCGAAAAGATGGTTGGCCGCAAGGCCTGCAAGGGGATGGTGATCAGCACCTTTCATTCGTTGTGCGTGCGCATATTGAAAGTCCACATTGAAAAGCTCGGCTATAAAAAGAATTTTTCGATCTACGCCTCCAGTGACCAACTGCGGTTGGTCCGTGACCTGTTGCGCGATCTGGTCGCCGACGCCAGTGCCAAAGACGCCGAACGGGTCTTATGGCAGATCTCCGATGCCAAGAACCGGCTGGTGACGGCGAGAGGTTTTAAGGCGGATATTAACAATCCCGATAGTTGTCTGACCGCCGAGGTCTATCCACGTTATCAAAGGGCGCTCAAGGCGTTTAATGCGGTCGATTTTGATGATCTGCTGATGCTAGTGGTGCAGTTGTTTAACGAGCAGCCGCAGGTGCTGGCCGATTATCAGCAACGCTACCTCTATCAGATGGTCGATGAATATCAGGATACCAACCCGGTTCAGTATCGTCTATTGCATCAGCTTTCGCTGGCGCACCAGAACTTATGTGTGGTCGGTGACGATGATCAGTCGATCTACGGTTTTCGCGGCGCGGATGTCACAACCATCCTCAATTTTGAAAAAGATTTTCCCGGTTCCAAAGTGATCAAGTTGGAACAGAACTACCGTTCGACCGGACATATCCTGGCGGCGGCCAATGCCGTGATCAGCAACAATAAGCAACGACGCGAAAAGGCGTTGTGGACCTCCGATGGTCTGGGGGAGAAGGTCGAATATCTGTTGTGCGAGGATGATGAAGATGAATCGCGGCAGGTGATGGAAAGGATTCAGACCGAAAAGTTTAAACACAAGCTGGCTTATGGTGATTTTGCAATCCTTTATCGCACCAACAGTCAATCGCGCTCCTTTGAAGAGCAGTTGATTTATGCCGATATCCCCTATGTCATCATCGGTGGTCAGCAGTTTTTCGATCGCAAAGAGGTCAAGGATCTGGTTGCCTATCTAAAGGTGCTGGTCAACCCCT
>JAKIUS010000270.1 GCA_021647445.1 Geopsychrobacter sp.
TGAATTGAAGATCAAAAAACTCCCCAAGGGTCGCCAGATAACGCCTCTTCAAGCCGCGCTTCAATGCGCGCAACTCGCCAGCGGGCAGTCCCGCCTGCCAATCGGGCCGGGCACAAAAACAGGCTGTGCTCGAAATCAGGATCAACCGTTCAATCAGGGTTGTGGTTTCGCTGGCTAACTGCAAAGCCAACTGCCCACCCAACGACCACCCCAACAGAGTGACTTTCTGACAACCGATTTCAGCCAGCCAGTCTTTAAGGAGCTGCGCCATAGCTTTAAAACTGCAGGGTTCAAGCGGGTCCGAACGACCATGCCCCGGCAGATCAGGGATCAAAAGCCTGAAGTCACCCTCCAACAGAGTCGCCAGTTCATCAAACACAGCATGGGACATGGACCAGCCATGCAACAAGACAAGCGGATCCCCCGTCCCGGTTTCACGCCAACGAAAACGGCCATGAGCCATGGACAGACTTTTCATCGACGGCGTCACCTTGTCAGCCCGGTGTTTAACGTTTGGATAATAAGCTCCGCTGCCGCAACAACCTCGTCGGGATCATGATCCGCCATCAGGGTCGCGCGCAGACGACAAGTCCCATCAGGGACGGTCGGCGGCCGGATGCCGCTAAGGCAGATTCCCTGTTCAAGCAGGGCTGAGGCAGCACGCATGGTCGGTTCGGGGTCAGAGGTCAAGACCGGCACAATCTGTGTCTCACTGCCACAAAGATCGAGTCCGGCCTGTTGCAGATGCGCCGCGAAAAGTTGACGATTTTGCGCCAGTTTTTGTCGCCTCGACAAACCGTCCTCGCTATCAACCAGCTTCAGTGCGGCAAGATTCGCAGCAACCACGCCTGGCGGCAAACTGGTTGAAAAGATAAAGGCCCGTGCGCGATTGATCAACAGTTCAACAACCGGGCGCGAGGCGGCCAGATAGGCTCCGAAGCCACCCAGAGCCTTACCGAAGGTCCCCATCTGCAAATCGATTTCAGCCAAACAACCGAAATGTTCAGCGGTCCCACGTCCCCGCGCACCGAGCACGCCACCACCATGAGCATCATCAACCATCAGCCAGGCATCAAAACGCTCCTTCAACGCGACCAACTGCGGCAAAAGAGCCAGGTCACCATCCATGCTGAAGACGCCGTCGGTCACAATCAGCCAAAGTCCGCGCCGACATTTAGATGCGTCGATCAACAACTGCTCAAGGGCCGCCATATCATTATGCGGATAGATCTGGACCTGTGCTCCCGACAGCCTACAGCCATCGATAATCGAAGCATGGTTTAAGGCATCGGAAAAGAGACAATCCTCAGGACCGAACAACCCCTGAATAATGCCATTGTTGGCGGCATAACCATTGTTAAACAAAAGAGCGGATTCAGTCCCCTTGAATCGGGCAAGCTCCTCTTCGAGCCGATGATGCAGGCTCATGCTGCCAGAGACCAGACGACTGGCCCCGGACCCGACACCAAAATCACGCGTAGCACGGCAGGATGCCTCAATCAAGGCCGGATGATTGGCCAGACCGAGATAGTTATTGGAACAGAGCAACAGATGATCTTTTCCCGCAATCTGCACATGTGGACCCTGTGCCGACTCTATTTCGCGCAGAGTCCGCAGCAGGTTACGTGATTTCAACGCGCTGAGATCATTTTGAATTTTCTGCATGATCAAAAACATCCGGATGCTGGGGGACCAAAAAGAATCGGTTCATATTGCAGTTGTTCGACCAAAGGGTCTAGGTCAACGCCGGGCCGAAGAAAAAAAATCCGCCCGCCAATTTCATCACCCGCCTGCTTCAGGTGGGTGATGCGCTGATAACCATTGTGCGCCGAGGCCACATAACCAGTGACATAGTCCGGGTCATCTGACCAGCAGAGTTCAGCGATGATTTCAGGATAAAATGCCACCTTGCTCGCCAGTATCCAGGCTTCGATAATCCGTGAATTATGCAGAGATTTTTGTTCAAGAAATGTTTCAATGTTCAAGCGCTTTGACGGATCAATATCCATACGGCTGACCCGCACACCACGAACCCGGTCGGATTCCAAACGCTCGCCGGTTATGGCATTGACCAACATCGCACCACGCATGACCCCGCCATCTAAAGCGGGGCCCTTCGCCAATTGCTCAAGAGCCTGATCGGCCACGCCTGGGGCAACTCCTGTCGCAACAAGTAGCGCACAAGCTCGTTGGCGACCCTCTTGCCAGTTGTCAACCCTGAGGGTCGATAAGTCGAGTAACGGCCCACTCTTGATCGTTGAGGGAGTCACCGGGAGTAATGAGAGTTTGATTTTCTTTGCCTGGCCACGCGGATGATCGAGGGCTCGGGCCAGCATGCGCGAGGCAGCATCTTCTAATTCTGAAAAGCAGAGCAACCGCTCAGCACCCGAAATATGCTTTTCATAACGCGAAGCCCTCATCCTGAGGCTGTACATTTGTTGTGACATGGCGCAAAAACTATCATGCAGATGTTTTTCTGTCAACTTAGCGTAACCACCAGGTTGACAGAAAGCACACTTCACAAGATCGGTAATTGCATGCTATCTATTGAGAAAAATTATACTCCTTCAGCAGCCAATCATCTCAGCAGGCGAACAGCCTGATAAAGGTTCACGGGCTGCCATCATCGACTGATTATTCATGAATAATCTGCAATTATTCCATCTGGCGGGCCTGCTCTATCTGGGTTCGGTCCTGACATACCTGCTGCATTTTTTCAGGCCGTCCCGCCTCCTGCATAGAGTCTCTTTCTCTCTGGTTATCGGCGGGTTTATCCTGCAGACAATCTGCCTGGCTTGGCGCTGGAAGCTGGCAGGTTTTCTCCCGGTCACCAACCTTTTTTCAACCCTGTTCTTTTTCAGTTGGGCGCTGGCCTGTTGTTACATCTATTTTGATCTTCGTTATCGCATCGGTGCTTCCGGACTGTTTGTAATGTTGCTCAATCTGCTCTTTATCGGTTTTGCTACCAGGCGTGACGGGTCAATTCCGACCCTGATTCCAAGCCTCGACACCATCTACTTCAGCTCACATATTATCCTATCGTTTCTGGGGTACGCTCTGTTTGCCATGGCCTTCTCCATCGGAATACTCTACCTCATCCAAAAAAGGTTCTCTTCCCCCCTCCTGCCAGAAATCAGGTTACTGCGCAAACTCAATGAAGAAGCGATTTTTCTGGGTTTTATCCTCTTCACGCTCTGCATGCTGATTGGCGGTATTTGGGCCTATGAAGCCTGGGGATACTGGTTTTCATGGACCATCAAAGGGGTTTGGTCTTTTCTGGTCTGGCTGTTCTATGCCGGCATGTGTCACGCTAAATTCATTCGACGCTGGCAAGGGACAGGTTACGCCATTCTCTCTATTGTCGGTTTTGGGGTCGTCATTTTTACCTATTTAGGGATCGGTCTGCTCCTCGAGAGCAACCATCCCCTAGGCTGAAAAATATGCTGAATTCTCTCTGGAAGTTTTGCTGCTCCTTAAAACTCGCAATCTTTCTTGCCTCGCTGGCCACGTTCCTGTTGATGGGCGGTTCGCTGCTCTTCCCGGGCAATCCACAACTTTTCGATCCACTCGATAGCATGCCCCTTGGAACCTGGCTGACCCGGATGGCCGCAAACAATGCAACACTCAGCTGGTGGTTCTATCTCTTTATCACCGCGATGCTGCTGTTGCTTCTGAACAGCCTCTGTTGCTTTTTCGACTGGCTTTTCAATATCCGCGCACGCTGGCGTAAGACCGGCGAATACCCGATTCATCTGGGGGTCATCTGCCTGTTGATCGGTTTTATCTGGGGGGCCAGCGGTGGCTGGCGGCATCTCGCCCTGCCCTGCACAGTTGGTGAACTGACACCCCTCCCTAAGTGGCCCGGCCACTATGTCGCCGTTGACAGTTTTCGTCCAATTTTAGACG
>JAKIUS010000271.1 GCA_021647445.1 Geopsychrobacter sp.
CCCTATGGGGTGATGAAGATGCTCGCAGAGACCGGTGTCGATCTCTGCGGTAAAAATGTGGTGGTTGTCGGACGTTCCAATATTGTTGGTAAACCGGTTGCGTTGATGTGCCTAGCGGCGCATGCGACGGTGACTATATGTCACTCGCGAACCGTTGACCTGCCCGCAAAGGTGGCGGCGGCGGATGTTGTTATTGCGGCCGTCGGTATTCCCGAAATGATTAAAGGGGATTGGATCAAAGATGGCGCGGTGGTGATTGATGTTGGGGTGAATCGTGTCGGGGATAAGAAGCTGGTCGGTGATGTTGATTTCGCGGCAGTGGCGAAAAAAGCTGCGGCGATTTCACCGGTTCCCGGTGGGGTTGGTCCCATGACCATCACCATGCTGCTCTATAACACCCTCGAGAGTGCCAAGCGTCGCGGAACAGCCTGAGTCTCAGGATGCCATCCTGTCGAATCTTTGCCTGTCGGGTTGGCAAAAGACGGTTTTACGGGTTGCCATAGATCATGCGGCGGCTTAAATGATATTGAAAATGGGCGTAGATTTTCAGCTGCTCGTGCTTATAGTAACTGGGTAGGGCCCCGAAGGGCGCGGCACGATAAATCGCCTGAATCGCCTCATAATCCAGGATATCTGAACCTGAACTTTGAATGGGGAGCGCATCGAGCAGCTCCCCTTTCTTATTAATTATGATTTTAATCAACAAAGTCCCCTCAAGTCCTTGTTGGGCGGCTTCGGTTGGATAGTTCCAGACCGCTTCGATCCGGTCACTGAAGCGACGGAAGAAAGAGATCAGCTTATCGTCGCGTCTGAGATTTAACCAGACTTCGTCATCCTTGAGCTCGATTTCTGGTCGATCCTGTTGCCGAGAGATCCGCGCTCTGGTTGCAGGCGAGAGCCTGGTGAGATTTTTGAGTTTTGGCAGCTCGATTGGTGTCGGTGGTGTCTGCTGCTGCGGTGTTGGTTTCGGCGGTGCTACTGGTGGCACATAACGTTCGGCTGGTGCAGGGGGAGGCTGTATCTCTTGTTGTGGTGGAGTCTGTGGTTGTGGCTTGGCCCTTGCGGGCCGGGGCGCAATTTTCGGTTGAGGCTGCTGCTGTTCAATTTTGAGCTGCGCCCGCTCAGCACTGGGTTGTTGGTCGCGGCTGTCCTCGGCCTTGGGGGCCATCTCCTGTTTGACCTGCTGATTCTCTTCGGCGATATGGGTCGCATCTTTGGGCGGCTGAATTGTTACTTTGGGCGGTTTTTGGTCGAGCTCCAGCCAGTTCTTGCGTTCTTGCAGGGTGACCGGAATCGGTTTTTTTTGCTCTTCAGGTTTGGGACTAAGGAGTCGGTCTGGTAGCCCGAGTGCAATGATCAGGTGAAATAGCAACGAAATCAGTAAGAAAAGACCGAAGAGATTCGATTTTTCTCGCAGCAGGTTTTTGTGGTTTGTTCTCATCTCCGGCAGAGTATACTCCGCTCGTTGCTACTCTGCTAGTTGCTTTATTGGTCTGGGAGGTTGCAGAGGTCGAAAATCTCATTGACCCTCAAAGGGGCTTTGGCTATAAACGATGAAAACTTGCCTGTTTTTGCGGGTTTTTCCTTTTGTTTGATATTCGGATTGGGTTGAGACAACTTTAAAAGAGATGGAGGTTGAGATATGCACTTGGTTGATCAGATTAAACAAAAAGCACAAAGCAACGTACAGACGGTCGTACGTCCCGAAGGTGATGATGAGCGCATGGTTGAGGCGGCAGCCCAGATTGTTGCCGAGGGGTTGGCAACCCCTGTGTTGCTCGGAGATGCTTCGAAGCTTCAGGCGAAAGCGGCTGAACTGAAGGTTCTTCTCGACGGTGTCACTCTGATTGATCCGAAGAGCTCTGATTTGCTTGACGCCTATGCCGATGAGTTGGTTGAACTTCGGAAGAAGAAAGGCCTGAGTAAGGATCAGGCCATCGAGCTTTTAACCGCCGAGGACAATCTTTATTTCGGCGCGATGATGGTCCGTAAGGGGGACGCCGGTGGGGCTGTTGCCGGGGCGTTTAATACCACCGGTGATGTGTTGCGTGCGGCCTTTCAGGTGGTCGGGACCGCTCCGGGTATGAAGACGGTCTCCTCGGTTTTTCTGATGGTGACCAAAAATCCAGATTTTGGCGAGAATGGTGTGATCTGCTTCGCCGATTGTGCGGTTAATCCCAATCCCAATGCTCAGGCCTTAGCTGAGATTGCCGTGAGTACCGCAGCGAGTTGCAAGAGCTTTCTGGGCGTTGAGGCGCGGGTCGGTATGCTCAGTTTTTCTACCAAGGGCAGCGCCAGTCATGAAGATTGTGACAAGGTATTAAAGGCACTTGCTATCGCCAGGGAGATGGCTCCAGAGTTAGTGATTGATGGTGAGTTGCAGCTCGATGCTGCTTTGTTGCCGAATGTTGGGGCTAAGAAAGCGCCAGGATCTTCGGTTGCGGGCAAGGCGAATACGCTCATTTTCCCGACCCTTGATGCTGGAAATATCGGCTATAAACTGGTTGAACGCATCGCTGGAGCCGAGGCCGTAGGTCCAATTATCCAGGGTCTTGCCAAGCCGGTAAATGATTTGTCGCGGGGCTGCTCGGTCGCTGATATCGTCAGTGTTGCGGCGATTACGGCGGTTCAGGCTCAGGGTTGATTCTGATGTTTTAAGCAAGGTTTTATCTTGAAACTTGCAAAAAGGGATGACGCGAAGGTGTCATCCCTTTTTTTTTATTTCATTGACATATTGCTCCGTCGCTCAATTGATTGATCCTGCTTTTTGTGTTCTGTTAAAGCATTCTTTTTTTGCTTACTTATGTTAGTATTTCTGGCTATGGCGAGTTTCTTGTGCAAAATTGGTACGGAAGATGGTCGGATTGTTGAACGCGCTTTTGATTCTTCTGATTCCCGAGTTTTACGGCAGAATCTTGAGGAACAGGGATTTTTCGTTTTCAATATTCGCCGTCAGTTTTTCGGCAAATCGATGGGCAAAAGAAGCCGGAGCGGACGGCTGCCGAGTGGACGATTTCTCTCCTTTAATCAAGAGATGTTGGTGCTTATCCGTTCGGGGTTGCCCATTCTGCAAGTCATTGAGACCCTTGTGGAGCAGATGGAAGCGAATATCCTGCGTGATGTTCTGGGGGAGGTTCGTGAGGACATCAAGGCCGGAAGTGTTCTTTCTGACGCTTTTGCCAAATACCCCCAGGTTTTCAGTCGTCTTTATGTTGCATCGATCATGGCTGGCGAGAAAACCGGAGACCTGCCCCTGACAATTGGCCGTTTTATCGATTATCAAAAACGTGTCGAGGTCATTCGAGGCAAGATCCGCAGCGCCTCATTTTATCCTATAATTCTCACGACGCTGGCAACCAGCGTTTTGATCTTCATGCTGCTTTATGTCGTACCCAGTTTTACCCAGATTTTTACGGATGCCAAGCTTGAGTTGCCATTGTTGACCCGACTTCTGATCGGTTTTTCCGAGAGTTTGGCAACATTTTTTCCCCTTATACTGGTGACGTTTTTTGGTGGTTTCTTTCTGTTTCGACGCTTTATTAAATCGGTTCGAGGCCGCTTTCTACTTGATCGTTTATTGTTGCGCGTCCCTTTTTTTGGGATTTTGGCCAGGGATTATGCGGTTTCGAGTTTCGCGCGTACCCTGGGGACCACCTTGGCCAGTGGAACTCCACTCGTGCCAGCGATGACCATGTCGCGTGGGACCCTGAATAATCGAAGTTTTGAACAGGAGATGGTCGCAGCCATTCAGCGTGTTGAAGAGGGGACTAGATTGTCAGAATCCCTGACGCGCGCCAATTTTTTCCCGCCGATTGCTTTACGGATGATTGCCGTAGGTGAGACGACGGGAGCCTTGGTCGAAATGTTAGGCGATCTGGCTGATTTTTACGAATCTGAAGTTG
>JAKIUS010000272.1 GCA_021647445.1 Geopsychrobacter sp.
CTCAAGAGGACATCTCCTCAGCGGTGGAACGGCTGTCGCTCCCTAAGGGATCCCTGGCGGATGAGACGGAAGAAGCACATCTCTTCTCCGGTTGGGAAGGGCAGGCCCGCCGTCATGTTGGAACCCTGGTGCATAAGATTTTCGAGCAGATTGGACGTTTTGGGCCTGAAGTCTGGTTGCAGAAGGACGTGCAACAGCAAGACAGCAGGTTAAAACGTCAACTAGCAGCCCTCGGCGTACCGGCACATGAGTTGAGTGACGCAATCACGCGGATTCATCAGGCGGTAGATTCGACCCTCGACAGTCAGCAGGGTGCATGGATTTTACAGAACCACAGTGACGGCGCTTGTGAACTTGAACTGTCGGGGCAGGTGGATGGTCAGGTGGTTCATGCCGTGATCGATCGGACCTTTGTCGATGCCGAGGGTATTCGTTGGGTGATCGATTATAAAACCAGCACCCCGCAGGGGGATGAGAATATTGCGGCCTTTATTCAACGTGAAAGCGAACATTATCGTGGGCAACTCGCCGGATATGTACAACTGCTGGTCGCGTTGGAACCGCAGCGCGCGATCCGTTCTGCGCTCTATTTCCCACTGATAGACCGTTTCGTGGAGGTTGCTGATGTTCAGGGTTAAACTTTTACTGCTGTTGGTTGTTCTTTCCAGTTTGATCTCTTGTCAGCGCACCGGCTACGAGACCTTGCGTCAGATCGGTTATCAGGAATGCCTAAAGAATAGCGCACATCCTGCTGAAGATTGTCAGCAGTCGCCTGAATATGACAGCTATCAGCGGCAGCGCAAAGAGCGTTATCCCGATTAACGACAAATCGGTGATGCTGTGTTATTTTTGTCAGGTCTTTACTCGCTGAGATGCTTTTTTAGGCGGCGTGTTGCGTAATGATCACTTTAAACTTCTTATAGGAGCGATTATGAAAAAATTGGTTTTGTCTGTGCTTATCCTGCTGGTCTCTCTACCAGTAATTGCAAATGCCGGGGTTGCCGAGCGTCGCCAATTGGCAGAGCAGTTTCTCAACGTCAACAAGGTCAAGGATCAAGTCGATACAATGTATGGAAAAGTCGAGGGGATTATTGTGACCCAGATCGAAGCGATCGATATCCCTGAAGAGCGTGAGAAAAATCTGCTTGCGATGCAGCAGATTGCGCGTGACCTGCTGTTTAAGGGGCTCAGTTGGGACAGTCTTAAGGAAGAATACATCCAACTCTATACCGAGACCTTTACTGAAGAGGAGTTGCAGGGGATTATCGATTTTAGCAAGAGCCCTCTCGGTAAAAAAATGGCCGAGAAGAGCCCGATTCTGATGCAAAAATCGATGGAGATTGGTCGGCAGCATGCCCAACAGGTGATGCCGCAGGTCCAGGTGGCGATTCAGGACTACATGAAGTCAAATGTCAAACAGGCCGCTGAGACTCAGACGGAAACGACACCGGCTGCTACTGAAGAGGGCAGTGCTGAGAAAAAATCAACAGACTGAGCTTTTAAAGGGGATGTGCCATGGAATTGACCAGCGGATTTCGCCAGTTGGTTGCCGAAGCTGAATCTCGAGTCGAGGCGATAGCGGTGACCGATCTTCTTAAAGAGAGTCAACGGCAGGAGCGCTTATTCATCGATCTGCGTGACATCCGTGAACTCTGGCGCGAAGGGACCATCCCCGGCAGTATCCACGTACCGCGTGGCATGTTGGAATTCTGGATTGATCCCGAAAGCCCCTATTTTCATAAGGCGTTTGCCGATCCCAAACCCTTACTGCTTTTCTGTAACAAGGGCTGGCGCTCGGCGCTCGCGGCCGATGTCTGTTTACGGATGGGGATTGAAAATGTCCGCCATCTCGCTGGTGGCTTCGATGCCTGGGTCGCTGCCGGCGGGGCGGTTGTTAAAAAGGAGAAACGCTGAGGCCTCCCTGCCGTATTTACGCTGAGCAGGCGATCTCCTAACGTTCTTTTTTGTTGGATTTTATTTTATGAAATTCTATCGAAAAATTGTCGCGCGTTTTTACGATTTGGCCATGCAGAGGGTTGAACGCCTGTGTCTGCAGCAGTGGCGCCGGGAACTGCTGGCTGAATTATCTGGTGATGTACTGGAGATCGGTGCGGGTACCGGTGCCAACCTGACGCATTATTCATCCAGACTCGCAAGTCTGCAACTTTGTGAACCGGATGCGGCGATGAGGCGACAACTTGAAGTGAAATTAGGCGCTTCTTCTCATGGTTTTGCTCATCTCTCTGCATGTGTTGCAGCGCGGCTCGACGTTGACGGGGAGAGTCTCGATTTCGTGGTTTCGACCCTGGCCTTTTGCTCGGTGGAGGATCCCGAACAGGCCATGCGTGAGGCTTTTCGTGTCCTTAAGCCGGGCGGACGCCTGGTGCTGATGGAACATGTCGCGGCCGATCAGAATAGTCGTTTGCACTATTGGCAGCACTGTTGGCAACCCTTCTGGAAACGCATCGCGTGCAATTGCCATTTGACCCGCAAAACAGCGCAGTTGCTTGAAGATTCAGGGTTTGAATTATTTGTGCGTAAGGAGGTCATGCGCGGTGCACCAGCGATAACGACGCCGATGATTGTCGGTTATGCCCTGCGTCCCTAGCTGAACTGTATTTATTGCAAATCTTTAGCTAAACTTCTTCCCCTGTCTTTTAATTGTCACAATTAACAAACAGAACACAACAGTTTTATGTTCTTTTTCAGCTGATTTTAATTATAACTAATTTTGTATAAAATCATTGCATTAACAATAGGATGAGAGATATATTACGGATTAGGTTATGAATTGATGCATAGCCAACTCTGCCTGGGAGTCGGGCGATGGAACTGTTGAAGCAATATCTTGAAAAACAATCAGAGGCCGTGTTACGTCTCCTCGAAGGTGGGAAGCGGCGTGGGCTCGAAGAGTTGCGTAAAGGCAACGGTCGCGGGACCCAGAAAGAACTCTTTGAGGTCGTTGCCGCTTCGCAACGGATCTTCCTCGACTTGCATCATCGTTGCCGTACTGCGGTGCGTTTCGCGCATGCTGATACGGCGTGTGATATTTCTCTGGATGTTCAATATTTGCTCTACCTTTTCAGTATTCGGGTCTATGAGCTGGCTTTTTGCCGTGAGGATCAGGGCGCACCTCCGGTCAGTTTCCCGCCACCCGAAGCCTATTCTCGACACTATCCGGGGGCTGGTCCTGAGCAAGCGGAGAGCCAGATTTTGTTTCATCGTTATTTTGCCGATACGGTCTATTCGAGTGATAAGTCGAGAATGCAGACCGGGGCTGAAATCGATCTGGCGCGTAAGCAGAGACTTGTGCAGATTCTGTTGCAATCCCAAGCGGCTTGAGCGGCGATATCCCCACTTCTGGCCAATCTCAGCAAAATATCCGTATACGACATATCTGCAGTTTAAATCCCTTGGTGAACATGGCAAGATGCGCGTATGCCGATAATTCGTCTTGTCATCCGTGTTGAGGGTACCGTGCAAGGGGTCGGTTTTCGTCCTTTTATTTACCGACTCGCCTTAGAGCATGCCTTATCTGGTTGGGTCTATAACGATACTCAAGGGGTCTTGATTGAGGTCGAAGGAAAAACTGCGGATACTGCCTGCTTTATCGTTGAAATTCGCCGGCAACTTCCTCCCCTTGCCCAGATCACACATCTTACGTCTGATGAAATTCCAACGACTGGCACTCAGGGCTTTACGATTGTCGAGAGTCGTGATTCTGCACAGCTGACCACCCAAATCTCCCCCGATACCTATGTCTGCCCTGATTGCCTAAGGGAACTCTTCTCCCGTAATGACCGACGCTTTCGTTATCCCTTTATCAACTGTACCAACTGTGGCCCACGTTACAGCATTGTGCGTGGGGTGCCCTATGATCGGGCATT
>JAKIUS010000273.1 GCA_021647445.1 Geopsychrobacter sp.
GATGCTTTGGCCCGCCTCGTTGATCTCACCCATTGCGATGACCATCTCTTCCATTTGAGTACTGCCTTCTTCTGCAGCCTTGCGTGCCTGATCCGATAAAATATTGGCTTGATTGGCGTTTTCGGCGCTGGAACTGGTCTGACTCGAAATTTCGGTTATGGAGGCACTGATCTCTTCAAGCGATGCGGCGGATTCTGTTGCCCCCTGAGAGAGAGAGGTACTTGAGTCAGCGACCTGGCAGGCACCGGAATTGATCTGGGCAGCAGCGTCTTGGATGGTTTTCATGGTGCCATTTAGATCTCGGCATAAATCATTTAAGGCTCCGCGCAACAGGTCATGGGTATCGTGCGGTTTAATGTCAAAGGTTAGGTCTCCTTGTGAGAGTTGTTGCAGGGCGGTGATGACCTCTTTCTCGAGACTGTCGGAAAAACGGTTCATCGCCTTGGCGATGGCACCGATCTCGTCTTTGCGTTGCAGGTTCAGTCGTTTGCCGAGGTGACCTTTCTCCATATCATGAATCATATCGACTAATTTTCGAGTAGGCGCAGTGATATTGCGTGCCATGAAAAAACCGCCGAGATTCATGGCCAATAAGGCAATGAGACCGCTTAGTCCCATTAGCCACTGTTTCTGCTGGGCGTAGCGGCTGAGAATTGTGGGGGTTTCTTCAAGTTTCTGGTTGGTCTCTTTAGAGATAGTGAATGAGGTCTCAATCAGGCTGCGAATCGCTTGTTTATAGATCTTAATCGCTTGATTCCCCGCCGCAGGATCACTGATACGGCCATCAGCCATCTGCTCCCAGACCTTCTTTATG
This sequence comes from Geopsychrobacter sp., assembly GCA_021647445.1. Taxonomy (GTDB): domain Bacteria; phylum Desulfobacterota; class Desulfuromonadia; order Desulfuromonadales; family Geopsychrobacteraceae; genus Geopsychrobacter. The sequence goes on from JAKIUS010000273.1 coordinate 815, forward strand.
CCATTACGATAGTCTATGGCGGCCCGTTTCATTTTATTGATGGGACCTGTCTGGGCAGAGCCTTTAAGCAGACGGGATAGCTCATCAAAGTTTGCACTTAGGTTGCTATAGCTCTGTTCCCATTTTTGTTGGTAGGTCGCGACCTTTTCGGGTTTATCAATGTTCAGGAAGGAATCTTTTTCGTAACGGCGCAACTCCAGGGCGAGAATTGTAATATTGGCAGCGCTTTGGGCGATCATCCCTTCGGCGGTGATCGCGGAATAGCTTTTTTGTCCCAGTTCGGAGATACCGAAATATCCGATACCTGCTGTTGCTACGAGCAGCAGACTGAAAAAGCTGGTCATGAGCAAAAATTGTTTGCCGATCTTGAGATTTTTGAGGTGAAACATTGTAAGACTCCTGCATGTAGTGATTAATGTTTCTCTAATAAGTCATTGGTCGAGGCTATTCACCTCTGTGAACTGGGCTGCATTGGGAGCAATACGGCAAGCAGAATCATGCCTAAAAGTTTGTAGAGGATCGATATAAAGGCCCCCTTGGTAATTAACTCGCTCACATTGAACAATAACAATAACAGGCCAAAAGAAATGTGCAAGCCTCTGACTCAGCGCCCCTTTCTGATGGGGGAGGGCAGAGGGTTCTGGCATGAATTGCTGCCAGATTGTTGGAAATCCCATGAATAAAGCCGTACAAGTCATGCTATAGTCTGTGGCAGTGAGAGGCTCATTTAGGGTCTGTATTTAAAAGGCAATCGGAAAGAAGAGTGAAGACGTTGATAAACCCAACCCCGCATATTGTGCCGCGTAATGACCATTTAATTTCACGCAAGCAGGTTGATGAAAATGCCTTGAAAGTGCTTTATCGGCTCAGTCGGCAGGGGCATCTTGCCTATTTGGTGGGAGGGAGTGTGCGGGATCTGCTGTTGGGCCGGACACCGAAAGACTTTGATGTCGGGACGGATGCCACCCCCGCTCAGGTAAAGACCTTGTTCCGTAACTGTTTCTTGATCGGCCGGCGTTTTCGCCTAGCACATATCCGTTTTCGTGGTCATCAGCTGGTCGAAGTCGCGACCTTTCGACGTAATCCGGTTCGCGATGAACTTCCTGAAAATGAGGATGATCATTTCCATTTTGTCCAGAATGTTTTTGGTACCCCGCGTGAAGATGCCTTTCGGCGTGACTTCACAATCAATGCACTGTTTTACAATATTGCCGATTTTTCGATTATCGATCATGTTGGCGGGCTGAAGGACCTTGAAGAGCGGCGGTTGCGCATGATTGGTGATCCGCTGGTCCGTTTTGAGGAAGATCCGGTGCGTATGCTGCGGGCCCTCGAATTTTCGGCGCGCCTCGATTTTACAATAGAAGAATCGATTATCGCCGCGATTGATCAACGTCGTCAGTTGCTGGCAACCGCTTCTAGTGCGCGCTTGCGCGAAGAGATCATGGAGCTTTTCCGGCATAAGGTGGCCGGGCAGGTGGCGATATTGGCCCAACGTTATGGGCTGCTCGATTTTCTCTATCCCGATATCGATTTTCTGCCGCAAACCTTCGAATTGCTCAGTCTGATTGATGAGCGTACCGCTTCGGGCGAGCCGATTCGTGAGAGTCTGGCCTTAGCTGCCCTGACCCTGCCGGCCTTTTTTGCCTGTTGTCCGATTGAGCGTAGTCAGCATGTCAATGATGCCCTCGTTGCTGCCGACAAGGTTCTGCGCCCTCATTGTCGAACCTACAGTATTGCGCAAGGGATTCGCTGTGAGGCTCGTGATCTGCTGGTCGGTTGTTTTCGTCTGGCCCGTGGTCGTGGCATGAAAGGCGAATTACGCTTTTTGAATCATCCCTTTACAGCGAAGGTGTTAGAGCTTTTCGGTATCTGGTGTCGGGTCGATCCCAGTCACCAGGAGGCCTACACAGGGTGGAAAAGTGTCATTGACGCAGCGGACCACCCTGAAAGTGGCGATCGCCCCAGTCCGCGCCGTCGTCGGCGGCGGCCGCGTCGCAAGGCTGCAATGCAGCATGGATAACGGAGCCTACTGGTGAGCGATGCGCGTAAATCCTTTGACCTGTTGGTGATTCTGGGCGCGACCGCTGGCGGTAAAACAGCGCTGGCGGTAAAGGCTGCGCGTCATCTCGGTGGTGAAATCATCTCTGCGGATTCGCGGCAGGTATATCGTGGCATGGATCTCGGCACCGGCAAGGATCTGGCCGAATATGACGAGATTCCCTATCATCTGATCGATATTGTCGATCCCGGTAGTGAATATAATGTCTTTAGTTTTCAGCGTGATTTTTTTGAGACGTTAGACAAGATTCGTTCTCAGGCGCACCTGCCGATCCTCTGCGGTGGGACCGGAATGTACTTAGATGCGGTTCTGCGCGGTTACCGTTTGGTTGAAGTTCCAGAAAACCGGCAATTGCGCGCCACTCTTGCGCCGCTCTCTCATGAGCAACTGCGTCAGCGTCTTCGCCGGTTGAAACCGCAGTTGCATAACCGTACCGATTTAGAAGAACGCTCACGACTGATCCGCGCGATCGAAATCGCACTCGGCGAGCAGGACGCTCCCGCTCCTGCTCCATTACCGCAAATGACCCCTGTCGTTTTTGGCTTGCGCTGGTCACGTGATATTTTGCGTCAGCGCATCGCCCTGCGTCTGCAGCAGCGGTTCGATGAGGGGATGGTCGATGAGGTAAATGCCCTGCATAAGAGCGGCGTCTCCTGGGCAAAACTTGAATTCTACGGACTCGAATATCGCCTGATTGCTCAGCACCTGCAGGGGCACCTCAGACACAACGATATGCATCAAAAGTTGCGCAGCGCAATCTGTCAGTTTGCCAAGCGTCAGGAGACCTTCTTTCGGCGCATGGAGAAAAAAGGGGTGGTGATCCATTGGCTTGATGGTCAGGGAGACCCCTTTGTCGAGATGTGCCAGATATTGATGTATTGCTGAAATCTCGTAAAGAATCTGTTCGAATGAATCCAAGGAAATACGAAAAATACCTGCGTGATCGCGCTATCACCTCTCCCTGGCATCGGCAAGGGTCTCAAGGGGAAAATTTTCGTTCCGTCA
>JAKIUS010000274.1 GCA_021647445.1 Geopsychrobacter sp.
GGTAGTTGTGGATATGGTATGGCGGTTTCAAGGGGAAGGAGGAGAGCCCGGCGCACTGGCCCAAGGCGTCATCGATGTAGTGCATGGTTTCCTGCCAGTCGACGATATCGCAGGACATGTCGATGGTCGGATAGTAGGGGTTGGAGTTTTCGCCGCGAAACTCCCAATCGAGCAGATACTGTTTGAATTTTTCGTCCGGCACCTGAATCCAGTCGGAGACAAAGGCTTCGCGCTCCTCCATGGTGGCAAAGGGTGCCTGGGGAAACTGGCCTTCAATCTGGGTGATATTCATCTTCTCACCGGTGGCATACATGAGGAAATAGACCGGGTTTAACATCGAGAGCTTGAGCGGCAACTGTTCGGTCTTCTTGATATTGTTGTGCGCGTAGGCATCCGCGCCCTTGCCGATCTGTTTGGCCGCCCAGTAGGTACCGTTGGCCAGGATATCGCCGATCCCCTCACGCCGTACGATCTTGTCAAGCAGGTAGTAGAAGCGACCCTCGTTGTCTTCGGGCATCTCGGGGAAATCGCTGTCGGAGAGGATATCGTTCTCCAGCAGTTCGAGGGCGAAGGCCATCACCTGCGGGGTTGAAAATCCATCGACACCATATTCAGTAGCTTTCTGGGCGATGCGCAGGCCGAAATCAAGGTCCGAATAAGCACCCATGGTATAGGTGAGCTTGGTGAAGCACTTCATCATGTAGGTTGGCAGCCCCGGAATCGAAATGGTTGCGCCGCATTCCATAGGGCAGTTGAAACAACTGACCAGGCGGGTGCGCGCGTTCTCAAGGGTGTCCATCCACTCTTTGGCGATTTCATCGTTCCAGAAACCCTTGCGCCGGGTGCGCGAGTTGCCCCACATGAAGTTTTCGGTATGCCACTTTTCATCGTGGACCTTCATCTCCTGCGGTGAACCCAGCCCGGCCAGAATCGGCATCACGCCGGGGATCGGGTTGTCTTCGCGATGCTTGATATAGGCCAGCACCTCGTGGCAAAGCTCCATGTATTTTTCTGGCTCAGCGACACATATGTCTTTAGTGCCGCGCACCACGATCGCCTTGACCCCCTTGTCGCCCATTACCGCGCCGATACCGCCACGACTGGCGCTTGAGCGACCCTGCTCGATGGAGGCATAGAAAACCCGATTTTCACCGGCCATGCCGATGGCCGCGACCTGCGCCTTGGGTTCTTTTAATTCGGCCTTGATTAACTCGGCGGTTTCAATCGCGCCCTTGCCGGCGAGATGAGCGGCATCGCGTATCTCGATCTTGTCATCCTTGATCCATAGATAAACCAGCTCGGGCGATTTGCCGCGCAACACGATCTTGTCGTAGCCGGCATATTTTAATTCCGGTGCCCAGAACCCGCCCATCATCGAAAAAGCCATTAGCTCGGTCTGGGGGGAGATGGTCGAAACGATGGTGCGATTGCAACCGGTGGCAGGTGTTCCGCACAGCAAGCCGGTGCCGAAGATCAGCAGGTTGTCTGGTGAGAAGGGTTTGGTCTCAGGGGGAACCCGGTCCCAGATCAATTTGGTGTTGGTGCCTAAGCCTCCAAGATAAAGTTCGGTCTCTTTTGGATCGGTGGCAACCTTCTCAATATTTCCCCGGGTGAGATCAATTTCTAAATTAATCCCTGTCTCTGCATACCTCATTTTTGACCCCTTTTAAGCGACCCGTGGGAATATTTTTGTTAGCATTTCCGGCGGATCTATTGGTAGCAACTGCGGATTCGTGTATAAAGGTACTTCAATACTATTTTAGCGTCAAGTGAATATAACCTTGTTGTAACTTATTCTGTTTGCATGACAGGCTGGTCGTTATAATCTCGTTGCTGACAGAATCGCGAACAGGGTTTTGTTGTCGGGCTTTTAAATTGATGGAGAATGCAATGATGACCAAAATCATCACAATCGACAAAGAGGGATGGACCATCGGCGAGCGGCCGCTGGTGGCTGAATATCCGTTGCGCCTGGTGGTAAACGATCGCGAATTGACCACGCTGATCGCCTCACCTCATGAATTGGATTATCTGGTAACAGGTTTTTTGCGCCTGCAGGGCTTAATCGAAACCAAAGAGGACCTGCTGCTTATGGGTATCTGCCAGAAAGAGGGCGAGGCCCAGGTGCGGATTCGGGGGCAATTGCCGCCAAAATTGCGACAGGTGCTGACCAGCGGCTGCGGCGGCGGAATCTCCTTCAACCTGCCAGAAGCAACGGTGATCGCGCCAAGTACTCGGCGTTACAGCTTCGCCCAACTGCAACAGGCTATGAGCCAGTTGAACCGGTTGGCTGAGGCCTATAGTTCTCACGGTGGCATACATTCGGCCGGGGTCAGCGATGGCAAGCAGATTCTGCTGTATGCCGAAGACTTAGGCCGCCATAACACCCTCGATCGAATTGCCGGGGAAGCCCTGCAAAAACGCGTGGACCTGCGCGGCCTGCTGCTGGTGACCTCGGGACGGATCTCTTCGGAGATGGCGGGGAAGTCAAGTCAGCTCGGTATTGCGCTGTTGGCTTCGCGCACCTCACCGACCGATATGGCGGTGCAGCTCTGTGAGCAGGCCGGTATGACCATGGTCGGTTATCTGCGCGGCGGCCGTTGTGAGGTTTACTCACACGCCGAACGTCTGCAGAGAGATGGTGATTCCTGAGGCAGAAAAGAACTTGTCCCCCTGTGCGATCTTATGGTACCAGAATACCAGAATACTTGATGACGCCTTACCTTTGACGGGATGTTTGAAATGACAGATCCGCTGACCATTCGAAACGCCATATTGGCCGACCTTGAGGCTGTGATCGCTCTGGACCTGGTTGGTCTCGCGGCCAAAGAGACCGCATATTGGCGTGAAATCTTTGATCGCTATGTCAGCGCCGGGAAAGACGACGGTTTTTTTCTGGTCGCCGAAGCCAATGCCGAGGTGATCGGCTTTATCGTTGGCGAAGTGCGCGCCTGGGAGTTCGGTTCACCACCCTGCGGCTGGGTCTTTGCCCTGGGGGTGTCGCCTGCGGTACGTGAGCAGGGGGTTGGCGAACTGATGTTTCAAGAGATGTGTGCACGTCTTAAGAGGGCCGGGGTCGCAATTGTGCGAACCATGGTCGATCGGGAGAACAAACTGACGCTCTCTTTTTTTCGTAGCCAGGGCCTGCGCAGTGGGCGCTATATTGAGCTTGAGAAGCCGCTCGCTGATGATTGATTATCAACTGGAGTTGTCATATGAAAATGCATAAGGCGAGCTTGTTTGGTCTCTATGCTGTCCTCGAGCTGGCCAGCGACCCTGCACGTCAACTCTCGGCCACCGATATCGCTGAAAAATACGCCATCTCCACCCATCATCTGGCTAAAGTTCTACGTACCCTGGTGCGTTCCGGGTTGGTACAGGCGGTGCGCGGTGTTGGCGGTGGCTATCGCTTTGCCGGGGTGATTAATCGCACCACCCTGCTTGATGTCATCGAACTCTTCGAAACCTTGGAATCTGAGCTCGATACGCCGCATCCTCAGAGTCAGACGGCCGGGGCTGTTGTCGAGGAGTTGCAGAGTATTACCCGCGAGATCGACGATCTCACCAAGGCGGTGCTGGACACAATCACCCTGGAGACCGCCCTTAATAGCTCACGACTGCGCGCCGGACTTGAGGTGGCGCATGCAGGATAAGCGCGATCGTAAGGAGGATAACGGTCCCCCCATGGGGCGGATCGGCAGCCGCCCTTACTGGATGCTTAATCTCTCGCTACCGATCAGGGCGATTCACCAGGTCGGGGCCGCAGTCTTCCTTGCGACCTACTTGTTGGGAATCCTGCCCGAACCGCCGCAACTCTACGTGACCATCGCTCTGGTGAGTGGTGGGTTGCTGATGTTCAGTGAATGG
>JAKIUS010000275.1 GCA_021647445.1 Geopsychrobacter sp.
GAGGCGGGCCGCTTTAGCGACCATCTCGGTAGAGATCCGCCCCGAACAGATCAGCATGCAGCCGCGCAGGTCGAGCCCCTTGAAGAGGGCTTCGCCTGCGATGCGGTCGAGGGTATTGTGACGACCGAGATCTTCGGCGTGGAGCAACAGCCCCTCATTGTTGCCGACTGCGGCCGAATGCAGGCCGCCGTGACGATCATAAAGTTCGACGCGACGCGCCAACTGGCGCATCAGTTCCAGCACCGCTTCGGCGGCAAAGGCCTCGACCTGCGGCTGATAAGGTTTCCCAGGCAGACCGAGGTCGAAGTTAATCCCGGTGCCACAGCCGGAGGGCAGGGTCGGCTGTAGGCCCTGCGGGGTTTCACCGCGAATCTCGACTCGTGCGGCCCCCTGCTCGCTGCAGATGCCGAGACAGTGGATATCCTCGAGACTGTCGATCATCCCCTGCAGTCGCAGGAAACCGATGACCAGAAAATTAAGTTGATGCGGTGAGGCGATCAGGGTCGCCAGCGGCCGATTGTTGATGGTCAACTTCAAAGGGTATTCGGCCACCAGTGTTCGGGTCATCGGCTGCATCTCACCCGCCTGGTAGCGACGGATACTCAATGGCTGTTGAGCGCTCATTTAGCCCTCCGGGGTCTCTTTTTTGCCGCGGCTGAAGCCTTCCTGGGTCGCGAGCAGATCCAGATGCAGGGTCGCAACATCCTCGATTTCGAGGGGAAGATTCGCCCCCTTTTCGCGGCTGTCGACCACCTTGAGGTAGCCGCTGCACTTGCGGCAGATATCGACCCGGTAACCGGGATCGCCCTCGGCGGTGAAGTAACCGAGGCTCTCATGATCGGTGTTGCCGCAATGACTACAGGTTAAACGATGAAAGCCCCAACGGTTGCCACACTGGCCGCACTGTAGCTTCTTCTTCCCCTCTTCACCGCTCAGTTCGGCGATGGAAGGCAGGCCGCCGCAGATCGGGCAGTAGCCATGATCCCAGTTTTTCACCTCTGATTTCAGCCCCTGCTCGACACAGCGTTGTAACCCTGCGCCCAGAGCGGTGGCGAGGGTATATTCGAGTAGCGCCGCCTGAATATCGATGCTGGTAGCACAACTGCTGATCGGTTCACGCTTGCGCTCAAAGACGGCACAGAACAGCGCTGGCAGATCGAGTTTGCCGGCCGCATAGGCCTCCTGCAGGGTCTTGAGTTCGGCCTGACCCTGTTGACCATGATCGTGAAGCAACTGCAGCAATGCCGTAAAAAATTGCTGCGCCGCCGAGCCGTCGATCTGTAACATCTCGACGCTCAGCAGCGGGAACCCCTGCTCCTGGCGCGGAGTCGCGGCGGTAAAATCGACATCCACCTGCAAAAAGGGTTCGGCCTCAGCGAAGAGCCGATAGAGCGCAGTATAAAAGCTACTGATCTCTGTCAGCGCGGGCTTGGCAGCGGTGAGGTCCTTGAGGCGTTGAAGGCGTTTTTGCAACATGTATGTTCTCCTGATAGTCCTTGAAGCACAGATGAAGCCTAAATTTTCAGCTGAAGATCTACTGATTTTGCTGGCTTCGCAAAAGCAATGAAATGGTTAATGATAAATATAGGTACCGGGTTAAATCCTCGCCGCAACCATCAAAATGATGGTTGCGACGGGGCAGGTTACGATTTGGCAACCTTTTTAAACCACTTGCTGGCGTGTTTTTTTGCCCAGCTTTTACGAACCTGACCGTAGAGCATCCCCTCCAAGGTGCCGGGGTTGCCGACGGTGGCCAGGTAGACATGGACGATCAATCCAACCATGGAGAGGGTGAAGAAGATAGCGTGCAGCAAGAGCGCAAATTGGGTAAGACCCCGTTCGAAAGCGGTTGGTTCCCAGATGATGTAGCCGGTTGCACCCATCACCAGCGCGGCGATGATGGCAAAGATACCGAATAGTTTCTGTCCGGCGTTGAATTTACCCTGAGGGATCTCCTGATGCTTGCGCGACAGGTAGCCGCCCAGCTTGGCAATCCATTTGCGATCATCGGCATCAAAGCGACAGGTATCACTTGCGTGCCGCAAAAACAGCAGCAGCCAACCGACGAAGAAGATCACCCCTGCGGCCTTGTGCACCATGATCCCCTGCTGCGGTCCCCCGAACAGGTCGAAGTACCCGAAGAAGGGATGGGCATAGAGGCCGAGGGCCGAGAGAACCAATAAAAAGAAGGAGATAGCAACCGTCCAGTGCAGAATACGGTCGAAAGCATTAAAACGATCAACGTAGTTCGACATGATCATTCACCTCCCTTTTTCGAGTGGTCATCGGTTTCGTCAATCCGCTTGGGCCCGACGGTGACATAGTGCAGGGCCGCAACACCGATGGCCCCCCAGAAGCCGAGGATTCCGAGCGGCTTGACCACATCCTTCCAGAAGAAGATCGAAGCCGGAATCGCCGGGTTTTTCGGCAGACGGTAGGTCCCGGGCTCATCGTCCAGCACATACATGACCCCGAGTCCACCGAGGTCGTTCTCGCCATAGAGCTTCTTCCCTGCGGCTTTGGCCTCGGCGATCAGGGTCTCCCGATCACCGAATTTCAACGTCTTGGTCGGACAGGCTTTGACACAGGCAGGTAGCAGGCCGTTTTGAACCCGGTCGCTGCAGGCATGGCACTTAGTGACCTTGCGCTTGGCATCGTAGCGCGGCACGTCGAACGGGCAACCGTTGACGCAGTAATGACATTCGATACATTTATCCTGATTATAGGCGACCAGTCCTTCTTTGGTATGGAAGAGTGCACCGGCCGAGGGGCAGACCTTGACGCAACCCGCATCGGAGCAGTGCATGCAGCGACGGTTGATGAACAACCAACGCATCTCGTCGCCCTTATCCTGCTCGATAAAGTGGATCTGATTGTAGAGTTGCGGGGTCAGGTCGGGTGGGTTTTCATAACTTCCACGGTTGACCGTGGCTTCGGCCGCGAGTTTATTCCACTGCTTGCAGGCGACCTGACAACTGCGGCAGGCTGTGCAGAGCGTGGTATCGATCAAAAATGCTTTGCGTTTCATAATGTCATCACCCCTTCAGCTTTTCGATGTTGACCATGAACGCCTTGGTTTCAGGGATCATAGTGTTGGCATCACCGGCGGTTGGGGTCAGCAGGTTGGCGCTGTCGCCGACATTCGGGGTGGTCCAACCGAAGCACCAGGGCAGACCAACCTGATGGACGGTCGTTCCCTGGATCTTGAAGGGCCGGAAACGTTTGGTGACGACCGCGACCGCTTCGACGCTGCCGCGACCGGAAGTGACTTTGACCATCTCGCCCTGATCGATGTTTTGATCCTTGGCCAGTTCGGGGCTTAACTCGACAAACAGATGCGGTTGCATCTCCAGCAGCCAGGGGGTGTTGCGGGTCATGACCCCGGTCTGCCAGTGCTCGGTCACCCGATAGGTGGTGGCGACGAAGGGGTAACGTTGATCGTTGGAGTAGTAGACATCCTCGGGCAGCCTCTCCTCTCCTTCATAGAAGAGCTTCATCGCCGGGTTGTTCTTGGTCCCGGAGAGGGGGTTCTTCTCGAGGGGGCACTCGAGCGGCTCGTAGTGTTCCGGGAAGGGTCCTTCCTTCATCTTGGCGCCAAAGATCGAAGCGACGCCGTCGGGGAGCATTATGAACGATTTCCTGGTTCCTGCCTGATTCAATGGTTTCCAGCCGCCGTCGGGGACATCGCCCTTCCATTTGTTGCCGGTCCACCAGATGACCGGTTGCTCTTTATTCCAGGGCACACCAGCGGCATTGACCGAGGCCCGGTTGTAGAGGATGCGTCGGTTGACCGGCCAGCACCAGCCCCACTCGGGATAGAGCCCGATACCGCTTGGGTCCTTCAAGCTGCGGCGCGCCATATTGTTG
>JAKIUS010000276.1 GCA_021647445.1 Geopsychrobacter sp.
CGGTCTGCATGGCACGGCTACTCTCCAGAACGAAACGCTTGGTGCGTTGGGCCTTCTCCTTTAGTTCTTCGCTGAAGTGAGAGTCGGTGACCTGACTAAAGAAGATACTGACCAACAACAAAGGGAGCAACGATAGCCCGAGCAGAGCTATCATGATTTTCCAACGTAGGCTTAAAGAGTGCAGCATTTAAGGGGGTCCTCTGGTGCGAAAGGGCAGGGTTCTGGCCGAAACTATAGCAGAAAAATGACACTGCCCAGTTTCTTTCAATGTATTGGAATGCCACCGGCAACAATAATTGGCAGGTTCGCCTGGGACTCCTTGAGTAGAAAGTGGTGTCGTAGGCCTTTCGATAAAAGATTATAGATAAATAATAAGTATCCGGCAAGTTGCGATTTTTCACCGACGCATGTGGCTCAGTCGCCTGTCCGCTATAATTTCAATCGGCCAAGGCCTGGTTCAGGTCGGCCAGGATATCATCGACATGTTCGCAACCGACCGACATGCGTAGTAACGAATCGCAAATCCCGAGGCGTAGACGATCTGCTGTGGGAATATCAGCGTGGGTCTGGACGGCTGGAAGGGTCAGCAGACTTTCGACACCGCCGAGACTTTCGGCGAAACTGATCAGCTTGATCCGCTCTAGAAGCTGCCGTGCGCGTGCCGGAGAATCGACGCGAAAGGAGACCATTGCCCCGAAGTTCGTCGCCTGTTTCTGATGTAACTGATGACCGGGATGTTCAGGAAGACCTGGAAAGTAAACGGTTTCAATGTTCGGTTGTTCCTTTAGCCATTCAGCAACGATCGATGCGTTATGACACTGTCGTTCGAGGCGCAGGGCGAGGGTTTTGAGGCTCCGTACCAATAACCAGCAATCCTGCGGCGGGAGGACCGGACCGGTGGAGTTTTGCAGAAAATAGAGCTCTTCGCCAATTTTTTCTTCTCGTGCGATCAGCACCCCCGCGCAAAGATCGTTATGTCCTCCCAGATATTTCGTGGCGGAATGAACGACTATATCGGCACCCAGATCGAGAGGTCGTTGCAAAAGTGGGGTCATGAAAGTGTTGTCGACAACAAACAGCAGATCGTGTTTCTGACACAGATCGGCAATCGCGCGGATATCGGCGATACCCAGCAGGGGGTTGCCGGGGGTTTCGATTAGAATCGATTTTGTCTGCGGGGTGATGGCTTCTTCTATGGCGTTTAGATTGGTGGTATCGACATAGCTGGTCGTCAGGTTAAATCGTGAAAAAATCTGATCCAGCACGCGGTAGGTTCCGCCGTAGAGGTCTTCCGACAAAATCAGGTGGTCGCCACTCGAAAAATAGAGAAAAAGGGTGCTTAAGGCGGCCATACCCGACGCGAAGGCGAGACCGCGGCGGCCCCCTTCCATGTCGGCCAGCACCTCTTCAAGAGCCTCTCGGGTGGGGTTGCCTGAGCGGGTGTAGTCGTAACCGGTCGATTCGCCGACGCCAGGATGTCTGTAGGTTGCGCTGGGGTGGATCGGCAGGCTGATGGCCCCGGTCTGTTGGTCACGACCGGTCCCTGCTTGTACCAGGCGGGTTTCAAGGCTTGGATTCTGCTGCTTGTTCACGTTGCACTCCTTTAAAATTAAAAAAGCCCCTTTTCATCATGAAAAGGGGCCGGGTGCGTTATAGAGCGCCGGGTCCTTCTCATCTTCCTCCAGTCTGACGGAGCAGGAATTAGCACCTGATACCGAAATGTTTCGGTGTTCGGTTGCTGTGGTGTCAACGGGCCTGTCCCTCAACCACTCGTGATGAAAAGCGTATTTTGTCGATCTCTGGACTTATGGTTAAACCCCTTCGAACAGCACACTCGAGAGATAGCGTTCACCAGAGTCAGGGAGTATGGCGACGATGGTTTTTCCGGCATGCTCGGGCAGCTTGGCCAGGCGAACCGCTGCGGCGATGGCCGCGCCACAACTGATCCCCGAGATGATACCCTCTTCAACCGCCAGGCGGCGGGCCATCTCGATCGATTCTTCGTTGCTGACAAGTTCAACCTGATCAACGACGGAGAGGTCGAGGGTTTCCGGGATGAATCCCGCTCCGATTCCCTGAATTTTATGTGGGCCTGGAGCCAGTTCCTGGCCAGCAAGATGTTGACTGATGACCGGGCTGTCCTTGGGTTCGACGGCTACCGAGAGGATCTTCTTGTTCTGAGTATTCTTGATGTAGCGCGAGATGCCGGTAATCGTGCCGCCGGTACCGACGCCGCTGACCAGGATATCAATCTTGCCCTCGGTATCTTCCCAGATTTCCGGGCCGGTGGTCCGTTCGTGGATTGCCGGATTTGCCGGATTTTTAAACTGGTGCATCAACAGATAACGTTCAGGATCGCTGGCCGCCAGTTCTTCAGCTGCGGCAATTGCGCCGCCCATCCCTTTGGCACCGGGGGTCAGAAGCAGTTTAGCACCAAAGGCTTTTAAGACCTTGCGCCGTTCAAGACTCATGGTTTCAGGCATGGTCAGGGTGATCGGAATGCCGCGCGCGGCAGCGACGAAAGCGAGCGCAATACCGGTGTTGCCACTGGTCGGTTCGACGATCTCTCTGCCAGGCCGCAATTGACCTTTCTCTTCGGCATCCCAGATCATAGCGGCACCGATACGGCACTTGACACTATAGGCCGGATTGCGACCTTCGATCTTAGCGAGAATGGTGGCACCGCCCTTGGGGGCAAGGCGATTGAGGCGAACCAGTGGGGTCTGCCCAATTGTAAGTGAATTGTCGGTGAAAACCTGGGACATGACTGACTCCTTTGCGGGCGTTAATAAAGGTCTGTCTGGATGTAATCGTTCCAAATAGCGTTCGTAAAAATTAATCTACACAACTAAAATTGTCAAGAATAAATTTGTGTTAGTAGGGATAATATACGGCAACATCATGAGGAATTGGAAGAGGCTATTTTTTGGGCAGGCCTGCCTATAAATTAACCAGAACTGTCTGCCCCTGAGCAATTTCTGGGGGGGAATAGGGAGCTCAGAGGCTGGTTTCTCCGTGGTAAGGGTGCGTGGGCATAACAATTGTATCTTGTCCCGCCGATGCACAGACAACGATGTCTTTTGCTGTTCAATGGACGAGGAGGTCCTGACGATGGAAGTTACGATTACGAGTTTGCAAAAAAGCGGGGATGTACTTTTTCTGCTGCTGGGTGCGGTTATGGTCTTCGCTATGCACGCTGGCTTCGCCTTCCTTGAAGTGGGCAGTGTGCGCAAAAAAAACCAGGTTAATGCCTTTTCCAAAATTCTCACCGATTGGTCAGTTTCTACTGTCGTCTACTTTCTGGTTGGCTACCCGATCGCCTACGGCGTGAGTTTTTTGATGCCCGCCTCCAGCCTGCTCGGTGATAATCAGGGTTACGAGTTGGTGCGGTTTTTCTTTTTGCTCTGTTTTGCGGCCTGTATCCCGGCGATTATTTCCGGTGGGATTGCCGAACGCGCCAAGTTCTGGCCGCAGGTTTTGGCCGGTGCGATTTTTGCCGGTCTTTCGTACCCGATTTTCGAATCGTTTATCTGGGGACAGAACAGTTCTGGTTTGCAGGCTTTTTTCGAGAATACTTTTGGTGCCCCGTTTCATGATTTCGCCGGTAGTGTGGTGGTTCATTCCCTCGGTGGTTGGCTGGCGCTTCCGGCAGTGTTGATTCTCGGACCGCGGATGGGCCGTTTCGTGCGCGGCAAAAGCCATGCAATTCCGGTCAGTAATATCCCCTTTCTGGCTCTTGGAAGCTGGATTCTGGCGGTGGGTTGGTTCGGGTTTAACGTGATGAGTGCCCAGCGCTTAGGTGGTATCTCCGGTCTTGTCGCGGTCAACTCTTTGGCGGCGATGGTCGGGGGGGTCCTTTTTG
>JAKIUS010000277.1 GCA_021647445.1 Geopsychrobacter sp.
GGTTCTGGCCGAAACCCTCGATCAGGGGATCATGGATTATCTGGCAAATCAGAAATTGCCTTCGCGCAAGGTGAATGAGCTGGATAATCGTGGCAGCAGCTTCTATCTCGGTTTCTATTGGGCTAAAGCTCTGGCCGCTCAGGATAAGGATGCCGAGCTCAAAAATCGTTTTGCTGAAATTGCCGCTGAACTTGAGAAGAACGCTGAGAAGATTGATGCTGAAATGCTGGCGGCTCAAGGTGCTGCCGTTGATCTAGGCGGGTACTTCCACGTGAATGATGCACTGACCGAGAAAGCGATGCGTCCCAGCGCGACTTTTAACGCCATTATCGATGCAATTGGCTAATTTTTAGCTGTGTGATTCTTAAAAAGAAAAGGGCGGAGCCGATTCAAGGTTTCGTCCTTTTCTATTTGAATTTCAGCTCGTAGCCAATTGTGTTTGTGGGGACTCTATACAGGCGGTGAACATTTAATATAATATTTACTTCAAAGCGCAAAGGCATCTTGACAGTAAAATAGCGTTTGTATACTGTATACATCGTTCGGTTTGGATAGGGTTTTATTCGATAGATAAGGGATATTCGTGCCTGCCAGCTGTTGCAGGCTAATTAGTCTGACTAAAGGAGAGAAAAAATGGCAAGACCTAAAATTGCTCTGATTGGCGGCGGTCAAATTGGTGGTGTTCTGGCTCAACTTTGTGCTCTGCGTGAACTGGGCGACGTTGTTCTCTTTGATATTGTAGAGAATATGCCGCAAGGGAAAACCCTCGATATTGCTGAAGCTGCTCCGGTTGACGGTTTTGATGTCAGCGTAACCGGCACGAACGATTATAAAGATATCGCTGATTCAGATGTTGTGATCGTTACCGCAGGTCTGCCGCGAAAGCCCGGCATGAGCCGTGATGATCTGATCGGGGTCAACTCTAAAATTATGACCAGTGTCGCGGAGGGCATTCGCGATAATGCTCCTGATGCCCACGTCATTATTATCTCCAATCCCCTGGATGCCATGGTTACTCTCTGCCAGAAGGTTACCGGCTTTCCGTCCAATCGTGTTATGGGCCAGGCTGGTGTGCTCGACTCAGCCCGCTTTCAGGCTTTTATCGCTTGGGAACTGGGTGTTTCGGTCAAGGATGTTAACGCTATGACCTTAGGTGGCCACGGTGATACCATGGTTCCGCTGGTCCGTTATGCCTCAGTCAATGGCATTCCGGTTCTGGAACTGCTTGAGCAAAAATATGGCAGTGCTGAAAAAGCCAACGAAGTGATGACCGCTATGGTCGACCGGACCAAGGCTGCTGGTGGTGAAGTTGTCAAGTTGCTCGGGAATGGCAGTGCCTTCTATAGCCCTGCGTCCTCGGCTGTTGCCATGGCCGAATCGATCCTCAAAGATCAAAAACGCGTATTGCCAACTTGCGCTCTGCTGAAAGGCGAGTTCGGCATCGACGGTTTCTACGTTGGGGTTCCTTGTGTTCTCGGTT
Organism: Geopsychrobacter sp.; assembly: GCA_021647445.1. Taxonomy (GTDB): domain Bacteria; phylum Desulfobacterota; class Desulfuromonadia; order Desulfuromonadales; family Geopsychrobacteraceae; genus Geopsychrobacter. The sequence continues at coordinate 1,481 of JAKIUS010000277.1, forward strand.
CCGGTGGTGTTGAAAAGATCATCGAATTCAAACTGGACGCGACCGAGCAGGCATTGATGGATAACTCTGTTGCTGCAGTGAAAGAACTTGTTGGCAGCATGGGCCTGTAAAAAGAGTTTTTAAAGTTTAGTTCCGCAAGAGGGGTAGCTGATTAGCTACCCCTCTTGCGGGAGAATAATATTACAATATCTGAATTATGCGTTATGTGTATTTTGATCGGGAGCACACCGGAGAGACAAGCGGAGTCAACGGGGAACCTGCATGTAAATTTTTATTGGCTTGGGTTCGCCGCTTGTGGTAGGATTCCGCCGCTTTGCCTCATCTGTCGGAAGAAGGCAGGTTAATACGTACAAAGGAGAAGGATAAGAATGAGCGGTGCGAAAGCGGAAATAGAGATCATCGAGCGGTACTGTAAAGGGTGCAGCATCTGTGTTGAGTTCTGCCCCACCAAAGTACTGGCGATGGATGCCTTTGTGGTTAAAGTTGAGAATGCCGATGCTTGCATTGGTTGCATGCAGTGTGAGCTGCGATGCCCTGACTTCGCCATTAAAGTCCACAAGCTGTAACAGAAAAGGAGGTCGGTTCGTGGCTAAAAAAGTAGCTCTTATGCAGGGCAATGAAGCGTGTGCACATGGCGCGCTCTATGCCGGCTGTAATTTCTTTGCTGGTTATCCAATAACCCCGTCGACTGAAGTGGCTGAGGTCATGTCGGTCGAGCTGCCAAAAATTGGTGGCAAGTTTATTCAGATGGAAGATGAAATTGGCGCAACAGCAGCACTGATTGGTGCCGCTTTGACAGGCGCCAAGGCTCTTGATTCTACCTCTGGTCCCGGTATGTCCCTCAAGCAGGAACTGCTGGGTTATGCCTGTATCGCCGAGATCCCCTGTGTCATTGTCAATGTCCAGCGTGGTGGCCCGTCAACGGGTATGCCGACCGGACCCAGCCAGTCTGACATGCAACAGGCCATGTGGGGAACCCACGGCGATCATGCAGCGATAGTCCTGACTCCCGCTTCATGTCAGGAGATCTACGAAGAGACTGTTCGCGCATTTAATCTGGCCGAGAAATACCGGATGCCGGTACAGATCCAACTTGATGAAATTTGTGCTCACATGCGTGAGCGGGTCGAGTTTGCCGAGCCTGGCGAACTTGAGGTCATTGATCGTGAGGCTCCGTCGGTTCCGCCGGAAGAGTACAAGCCTTTCGACGATACCAAGGGACTTGTTCCGCCACTGGCAGCGTTTGGTAGTGGTTACCGCTATCATGTCACAGGCCTTAACAAGGCTGCCGATGGTTTTCCGACCACAAAAGCTGAACTGGTTGACGCTGAAGAGCGCCGCCAGATTGACAAGGTCATGCTCAACCAGAAAGATATTCAGAAAAATGAAGAATATCTGCTGGACGATGCCGAGGTTGTTCTCTTTGCCTATGGCTCAACCAGCCGCAGTGCCCGTTATGCTGTCAATGAATTGCGTAAAGAAGGCGTGAAGGCTGGCATGTTCCGTCCTTTGACCATGTGGCCGTTCCCCGATGAGCGGATTGCCGAGCTGGCTGATCAGGCCAAGGCAATTGTTTGTCCGGAGATGAACCTGGGCCAGATGGTGCGTGAAGTTGAGCGTGTGGCGAAAGGAAATTGTACAGTTGCCCACATCGGGCGTGTTGATGGTGAGCCGATCAATCCTGGCCAGATCATCGACAAGGTCAAGGAGGTCCTCTAATGGCTTACGATTACGAAAAATCAATCCGTCCGGGCAAATTGCCTCATATCTGGTGCCCAGGTTGCGGACACGGTATTGTCATGAAGGGGCTGATCCGGGCGATGGATTCCTGTGAGCTCGATCGTGATAACACGGCGGTTGTTTCAGGTATCGGTTGCGCAAGTCGTCTGCCGGGTTACCTTGATACCTGTACCCTGCATACAGCGCACGGGCGTGCTGCTGCCTTTGCAACCGGGGTCAAGATGGCCAAGCCTGAGATGAACGTGATTGTTGTTGGTGGTGATGGTGATGGAACGGCCATCGGTGGTAACCATTTTATTCACGCCTGTCGGCGTAACATTGACATGACCTATCTGGTCATGAACAACAGCATTTACGGGATGACCGGTGGTCAGTTCTCACCTTGTACTCCGACCGGGGCCAAGGCATCGACAACGGTTTATGGCAACCCTGATCCGACTTTTGATATTGCCAAGTTGGCTATCGGGGCCGGGGCAACTTTTGTTGCCCGTGGAACGGCTTTTCATGCGACCCAGATCGACAAGTTGATTGCCGAAGGGATCAAGCACAAAGGGATGTCAGTCATTGAAGTACTTGATGATTGCCCGACAAGTTATGGCCGTCGGAACAAGTTCCGTAGTGT
>JAKIUS010000278.1 GCA_021647445.1 Geopsychrobacter sp.
TCCATAGACGCCACCGATGATCCGCTCAAGGGCCGCATCGATATCTGCTGCGGAACGCCGCTGGGCATTACTCAGGCTCATCAGGACTTCTTGATTATAGCTGTTCGACGACATGTCCCCAATATCCGGCACACCATCCTTGCCCAGCGTTTGTGATTCAGCATAGGCCCGTGCGGCATCTTCGAGCAACTCTTCGCGCATTTTTATTAGCCGCTGACGGGCTTGATCTATCTCTTCGGGATCCATCTTAACCTATCTACCCTCCCTCTTTTAGCGATTATGATACGGCTCATTACGAATAATGGTGCCACTGCGGTAAATTTGTTCAAACAACAGCAGTCGCGCCATCTGATGGGTCAGAGTGAATTTCGACAGGGACAACAACAGGTCAGCGCGCTGTCGAAGGGCAGGGTCAAGCCCGTAGGGACCGCCAATCACAAAGCACCAGTCACGCCCAGCATGCAGCATCTCCTGTTGCAGACGGTCAGCCAGCTCTTCGGAACCGAGAGACTTCCCCCGTTCATCGAGGACAATCGCCACAGCATCATTCGGCACCCGGTCCAGAATCCGCACTCCTTCACGGCGCACAAGCCCGGCAACATCCTTGTGATTGCCCTGTTCTTCCTTCAATTCAACAATCTCTAGCGTGTAGTGTCGTTGCAGGCGCTTGATATACTCGGCGGCACCCTGCCTAAGCCATTCCTCAGACAGACGCCCGACGCAAACCAGACGAAATTTCATTCCTGCCCGGTGTCAGCCAAGGGAACCTGTGCAGCCTCACACCAGAGCCCTTCAAGGTCGTAAAAACTCCGCACCGAGGGCTGGAGGACATGGACCATAAAATCGCCATAATCGAGCAACGCCCAACGCCCCTCATTCAAACCTTCAGAGGCCAGAAGGGTCACGCCCTGCGCCTTGAGTCCAAGTCGGATTGAATCAGCAATGGCTGAGACCTGCCGATCAGAGCGACCGGAGGCAATCAAAAGATAATCGGTCAAAGTGGAGAGTTCGGTCACGTCCAGTAGTTGCAGATCGTAGGCCTTTTTTTCGAGGGCCAGAGCGACAGCTTTAAAACAATTCTTTTCGGCGTCCAAGGATGATCCTTCAACCGACCATAAGGGGCCGGTAGAGTTGATGCTGATGAATATAATCGATAACCGCAGCGGGTATCGACCCGGTCACGGGTTCTCCGGCGACAATGCTTTTACGAATTTCGGTCGACGAAATATCGGCGGCAGTTTGAGAGAGCAACTGAACCGTAAACCCCGACTCTCCCCGCAATTTTAAAGCGTCGGCATCATAGCAGAAGCGATCTGCCACCGCAACAGGAAGCATCGCTTGCAAATCCCCGGCAAAACCCGGCCGAGCGGCGACCAGGATATGACAGAGATCGAAAAGTTTGGCATAAGATTTCCAGAGACCTATTTCGGCGAAGGAATCGAGTCCCATGATAAATGTAAATTCGACGGTTGGATGCAACCGACGCAGATCCTGCAGGGTCTTAACCGAGTAACTGCGCCCCCCTCTGCGGCCCTCCAGATCAGAGGCGACAAACTCAGAGTAGGGCTCGATCGCCGTCTCGACCATCGCCAGGCGATGTACAACCGAGACCTGAGCGGCCAGATTTTTATGCGGCGGCAGACAAGCTGGCATGAACCAGATCTCATCCAGGGTACCGCAGCCAAAGACTTCGATGGCAATGTGCAAATGGCCATTATGGATCGGATTAAATGTGCCCCCAAAAATTCCGATTCGCCTCATCAGTGATGGTCCATTCTGAGCTATTCGCGGATCTGCCCGTCACCCAGCACAATAAATTTGCGGGTCGTCAGATCCTCCAATCCCATGGGCCCGAAGGAGTGAAGTTTTGAGGTCGAGATACCGATCTCGGCCCCCAGACCCAGCTGGCCACCATCGGAGAAGCGTGACGAAGCGTTGACCATCACCACGCTTGAATTTATTTCACGCAAAAAACGCTGTGCGGTCGCGTAATCACGCGTGACAATCGTTTCGGTATGCAGGGAACAGTAGCGGTTAATATGCTCTCGCGCCGCATCGAAGTCGTCGACGATCTTGACCGCCAGAATCAGATCGAGATATTCCGCTGGCCAGTCTGCTTCGGTTGCTGGCGTCATTCCCGGCACCAGTTGACAGCACCGTTCACAACCGCGCAGTTCGACGCCAGCCCTAGCCATCGCCTTGGCAATCTGCGGCAGAAAAACTGCGGCGGCATCCCGATGCACCAACAACGTCTCAAGGGCATTACACACCCCCGGTCGCTGCGCCTTTTCGTTGAGGCAGATCCGTTCCGCCATCTCAAAATCGGCGGCGGCATCAACATAGGTGTGACAGACCCCCTTGTAATGTTTGATCACCGGAATCCGTGAATTCTCACTGACAAAACGGATCAACCCCTCACCCCCGCGCGGAATAATCAAATCGATCTGCCCTTCAAGTTTCAACAGTTCGGTAACCGCACTACGATCACTGGTCGTCACCACCTGCAATACGGCAGCGGGTAACCCCTGATCGGCAATCGCCTGCTGCAAAACCTCGCCAATCGCACGGTTGGAGTTAATCGCCTCAGAGCCGCCACGCAGGATCACCGCATTGCCACTCTTCAAACAGAGGGCGGCGGCATCGGCAGTCACGTTCGGACGCGATTCGTAGATGATGCCGATCACCCCGAGAGGAATCCGCTGACGTCCGACGCGAATGCCGTTGGGCCGAACCCACATGCCGGTCACCTCACCGACCGGATCGGGGAGCGCCGCCACCTCACGCAGGCCGCCAGCCATCGAACTTATGACCGAATCCGACAGTTCAAGACGATCGAGCATCGCCGTGGCCATCCCCTTATCTCGTCCGGCCTGCAGATCAAGCTGATTGGCCTGCTGCAAATTCGCAGCGTTCAGTTCAAGGCGTTCCGCCATCTTCAGCAAGAGTTCGTTCTTGACTGCAGAAGAGAGGGTCGCAATAACCCGCGATGCGTCACGGGCCTCTGTGGCAAGGGTCAGCATCTCAGTCGCAATACTCATGCTTTAATCTCCTTTGCGGTTTCGCAAATCAACACCAGATTATCCCGACAAACCGCTTCGTCACGATATTGATAGCCGAGAATCCCTTCAATCTCGGCACAACGATGACCCTTAATCTGAGCCAATTCAGCGCTATTATAGCTGACGACACCGATGGCAAAAGGGCGCTGCCTACGATCACAGATATGTACCGTATCGCCTCGCTCAAACTCCCCTTCCAGACCGACAATCCCAGTCGGCAGCAAGCTTTTCCCCGCCTTAATAACCGCCCGTACCGCGCCTTCATCCAGTATAAGCTTACCGTTGGGCTGAGTCGACAAGGCGATCCAGCGCTTGCGCGCATTCATCTTGGAGGTCGAAGACAAGAAGATCATGCAGCCCTTTGGCGACCGCTCGAAGGTGGTGATCGAACCGATGCTGACCGACCAGTGGTATGTGGACACGGCAAAAATCGTCGGGCCTGCGATTGATGTGGTGAAATCGGGCGAAATCAAACTGATGCCCGAGCAGCAGAAGAAGGTTTATTTCCACTGGCTGGAGAATATCGAGCCATGGTGTATCTCGCGCCAGCTTTGGTGGGGGCACCAGATACCGGTCTGGTATGACGCGGACGGTAAAGAGTATTGCGCGCCCTCGGAAGAAGAAGCCGTTACAATGGCCGGTGGCAAAACGCTCACCCGCGACCCCGACGTGCTCGATACATGGTTCTCCTCCGGCCTCTGGCCCATCGGCACCCTTGGCTGGCCACAGGATACGCCAGAGCTGGAAAAGTACTTCCCCACCTCGGTGCT
>JAKIUS010000279.1 GCA_021647445.1 Geopsychrobacter sp.
CTAGAGGTTGCCGAAATTCTTGTAAAACTCAAGGTTGATGAAACAACCCTGTTGCTTGGCTTCCTTCATGATATCCCTTCGGTTTCAGATGCGGCTTTAAATGATTTGAAATCCCTCTTTGGTGAAACCCTTTTTCAGCTGGTTACGACCGGTTTTCGTATCAGTCAAATCCCTTATCGCAATAGCAGTCAGCAACAGGTTGAAAACTTCCGCAAGATGTTTATCTCTATGGCGCGTGATCTGCGTGTTGTCCTAGTGAACTTGGCGGATCGACTTTGTACCATGCGTAGCCTTCAGCATGAAACCGCAGATATACAGGAGCAAAAATCGCGGGAGACCCTTGAGATTTATGCTCCTTTGGCGAACCGCCTTGGTATCAGTTGGCTTAAGGGGGAACTCGAAGATCTCGCTCTGCGCTATCATGAGAGGGAAAAATTTGAGGAACTGGTCGGCCGGATCTCAAGTCAGAAGGATGAGCGCGATCGCTACGTTGGTCTGGTTAAGAGGGAAATTCGTGAACTGCTGAAAAAAAATGCAGTAGATGGGGATGTCTCAGGCCGCTCCAAACATCTGTATTCGGTGTTCAAGAAGATGGAGCGTACTGGTGTTGATCTTGAAGAGATCTATGACCTGACTGCGTTTCGAGTGCTGGTCGATTCTGTCGCCGAGTGTTATGCCGTTTTAGGCCTTGTCCACGCTTCTTGGAAGCCGATCCCCGGGCGCTTCAAAGATTATATCGCCATGCCCAAATCCAACCTATACCAGTCGTTGCACACGACCGTGATCGGTCCTTTCGGGGAGCGGATGGAAGTTCAGATCCGCACCCACGAGATGCATCGCATTGCAGAAGAAGGGGTTGCTGCGCACTGGAAATACAAGGAGGGCGGTGCGGTTTCAGCGACGGGGCGTGATGACCAGCGCTTCAGTTGGCTACGTCACCTGCTTGAGTGGCAAAAGGATCTCAGCTTGTCGCATGAGGCCGGTCCCTCGGGGCCTGTCGATCTGTTTCCCGAGGAGGTTTATATTTTTACCCCGGGTGGTGATGTCAAGGAGTTGCCCAAAGGCGCGACGTCGATCGACTTTGCTTATGCGATTCATTCTGATGTCGGCAACCAATGTGTCGGCGCGCGGATTAACGGCAAGCATTGTCCCTTGCGGACCGAATTGAAAAATGGTGATATTGTTGAGATCCAGACCCAGACTTCTCAGCATCCGAGTAAGGATTGGCTCAATTTCGCTAAAACCTCGAAGGCGCGTAACAAGATTCGCCAGTTCGTTAAGGCTGAGCAGCGTGAGAAGAGCCTTGAGCTTGGTCGGGAGCTTTTTGAGAAGGAATTGCGTAAATATCAATATAGTTTCAAGCGTGCTCAGGCTCTGCCTGGATTTAAGCAGGGGGTTGGCGAGCTTGGATTTAAGGAGTTGGACGATGTGTTAGCCGCCATCGGTTACGGTAAGTTGACCGTCGGCCAGCTGATCTCTCAGGTTTTGCCTAAAGATGACCTGAAGTCGAAGGCGAAAGCCAAACCGGGGGCCTTGAGCCGGGTGCTGGGCAAGATTTCCGGGCGTAAACGCTCGACCAGTGCGGTTCGAATTGATGGTATCGATGATGTTATGGTCCGCTTTGCGAATTGTTGCAATCCTCTTCCGGGCGAGAAGGTACTTGGCTTTATTACTCGCGGCCATGGTTTGTCCGTGCACTCTGTTGACTGTTCCCAGATTCAGGCCAGTGATCCTGAACGCTTGATTGAAGTCGAATGGGATATGGACAAAGTGACCAACCGGCCGATTAAAATTCGGGTCTTCTGCAATGATCAAAAGGGGATGCTGGTCGCAATCACTTGCGCCATTACCGCATTAGATGCCAATATTGTCAGCGCCAGCGTCCATTCTACGGAGGATCGACGGGGCATGAACCTGTTTGAGATTGATGTTGTAAATTTGGATCACTTAAATCGCGTGATCCGCGAAATTAAGAAGATTCGTGGCGTCTATCGGGTCGAGCGGGTGAGGCTGTGACGGGTTTAGGGGCTGTGACGGGTGTCACTTGTCACTTGTCACTTAAAAACAAAGGAGTGGTTATGGAAATCGTGAGTATCAAAACAGGTAAGGCCCCGGCGGCCATCGGTCCTTATTCGCAGGCGGTCAGAGCAGGCGATCAGTTGTATTGCTCCGGTCAGATCCCCTTATTGCCGGACGGTACGCTGGTCAAGGGGGGGATCGGCGAGCAGACCCGTCAGGTGATGGCCAATTTAGCGGCAGTGCTTGAAGCAGCGGGGACCGACTTTAATCGGGTGGTGAAGACGACGATCTATCTGGTCGATCTTGCCGATTTTGCCGAGGTCAATGAGATCTATGGGGCATGCTTTGGGGATAATCCTCCTGCACGGGCTACGGTTCAGGTCAGTGCGCTGCCCAAAGGCGTCGGGGTCGAGATTGATGCGGTTGCGGTGTTGGGCTAAGAACAGGTTCGAGGTTTGAGGTTTGAGGTTTGAGGTTTGAGGTTTGAGGTTTGAGGTTGCAACATGGAACGTCGAACAACGAACGTCGATCATCTAAACTAAAAAGGTGAGCCCTATGGGCTCACCTTTTTAGTTTAGATCGCTTTTTGAACTTTTCCGGCTCGAATGCAACGGGTGCAAACTTTGATTGCGCGGACAGCACCGTTTTGGACGGCCCGAACCTTTTGCAGGTTGGGATTCCAGACGGTTCTGGTTTTGTTGTGTGCGTGACTGACGTTATTCCCGGTAACGGGTTTCTTCCCGCAAATTTCACATATTTTGGCCATCGGTCTTACTCCTCCACGAATTTAAGAACGCGCATTTATAGCACGTTTGTAGCGTAAATGTAAACAAGTTATTTTGGCTGAAAATATTCTTCGGCGAAGATTTTAAGTCCTTCTCGTTGTAGCAGGGCGCAGGTGATGCCGACGCCGTCGATAAGCTCCCCCTCGCAGTAGACTTGCTGACTGCCACAGGAGGGGCTACGCTGTTTGAGAATCGCCGTATCGCAACCGCACTGCCGGGCGATTTTAAGGGTCTCTTCTGCGCCGCGTATGAAAAACAGCTGTGGGTCGAGCCCGCGTTCGTCACGCATTCTGGCCTTGCCGTACAGACTGTCCTGACCGTCGCCCGAGGTGAACCAGGTTTTTGCCCTCGGGGTCGGAAGACCTCCGAGTTGCTCAGGACAGATCGGGATCGCCTGGCGACCGTTGGCGGCTATGAAATCGATGACCTGCTGATTGCGGTTGTTGGTGCCATCATAGCGGCAATTAATCCCCAGTAGGCAGGCGCTGACCAGAAGTGGCGTTGAGGCTTTCATCAATCAGTCAATCCTGGGTTGTGCATTGTTCCTGAGCAGGGTTGAGCTCTGGGTTGGATGCGGACCCGGCGATTTTCAATCCGCACGCGATCCTCGGCGAAGAGTTGAATGACTCGGGGATAGATTTTATGCTCTTCGATCAAGATCCTCGCGGCCAGGTCATCGACACCGTCTTCTTCGAGAATCGGTACAACAGCTTGCATGATAATCGGTCCGGTATCTAGACCATCATCAACAAAATGAACCGTACAGCCGGAAAAGCGCGCGCCGTAGTCGAGGGCTTGTTGCTGGACATGCAAACCTGGAAACGCCGGCAGCAGCGCGGGGTGAATATTTATGATGCGCTGGGGGTAGGCGGCCAGAAATGCCGAGCCGACAATGCGCATGAAGCCAGCCAGCACGACCAGCTCAACATCTGCCGCTTTGAGTTGCTCGATGACCTTGCGGTCAAAGTCGGCGCGGGTCTTGAAACTGCGATGGTAGATACAGCAGATCTTAA
>JAKIUS010000280.1 GCA_021647445.1 Geopsychrobacter sp.
GGTGGCATTGCTACGCCGTGGCAATGAGATGATGGTGTCGCGCTCTAATACCCTGTTGCTTAAGGACGATCGCATGACCATTATCGGTGAGCCGGCGGCGATTCATCAACTGCAACGTGATTATTTGATCGATCAGGGGTCAGCGGTTGATGATTAAACCCATAGCATACGACTATCTGTTGATCGGTTGCGGAATTGTTGGTGCCTCGACCGCCCTGCAACTGCAACAGCGTTTTCCCGCAGCGCGGATTCTACTGCTCGAAAAAGAGCCGAGCGCCGCTCGTCATCAAACCGGGCATAACAGCGGTGTGATTCATGCCGGGGTTTACTATGCGCCGGGCAGTCTCAAGGCGCGGTTTTGTCGGGAGGGTTCACGGGCGACTTTCGCCTTCTGTGAAAGGCATCAGATCCCTTATTTGCGTTGTGGAAAGCTACTGGTGGCGACAACCCTGGCTGAGGTTGAGCGGATGGAAGCTCTGGCCGTGCGCTGTCGGCAGAACGAAATCGAGATTGAACCCCTCAACGCGGGACAGCTTAAATCTGCCGAGCCAAATATTGCAGGCCTGGCTGCGTTACGGGTGCCAGCCACTGGCATTGTCGACTATACTCGGGTGACAACCGCCCTGCTTGAAGAATTTACCCAGCTGGGGGGTGAAATTCGTTTCTCCGCCCAGGTCAGTGCGCTCTATGAGGATGATGCTTGCATCGAAGTCATTTATGGCGCAGAGCGGATCAGAGGGAGTTTTCTGGTCTGTTGTGCCGGGCTGATGGCCGACCGGGTGTTGGCTCAGCTTGGCATCGAAGCTGATTTTCGTATCCTGCCGTTTCGGGGTGAATATTACCAGTTGCCAACCGACTATAACTCTATCGTCTCGCAGCTCATCTACCCGATTCCTGATCCCGAGCTACCTTTTTTGGGCGTGCATCTGACCCGCATGATCGACGGTCGTGTTACCGTCGGGCCCAATGCGGTGATCGGTTGGAAGCGTGAGGGTTATGGACGGGTCAACTTTTCGTTGCGCGATAGTATCGATAATCTACGTTATCCCGGGTTCTGGCGGGTGATGCGGACGCATCTGCGGTCGGGGATGGTCGAGATGAAGAATTCTCTTTGGAAGCGGGGCTATCTGCAGCAGGTGCGCAAATATTGCCCACAATTGGCTTTGAGTGATTTGCGCCCCTATCCAGCGGGGATTCGCGCGCAGGCGGTCAAGAGCGATGGCAGCCTGGTTCAAGATTTCCTGTTCGCTGAAAGCCCACGCAGTCTGCACGTCTGTAACGCTCCCTCGCCCGCCGCAACCTCGGCATTGCCGATCGGGGATTATATCTGTGACAAGGTTGAAGAGCGACGGGGTTGAGGTTATTTCATTAGGGGGTGAAACTTAAATTTCTGCCCACCGATGGCTGCTTCGTACATCAGGCCGCCTCTGGTGTGAATGAAGATCGCCGAACCGTTGACGTACTTTCCGCCTAGTTGTTCTCCGGTATTCGGGCCGACACTGACCCCGGCGGAGGCTCCCGCCGTTCCGGCGGAGGCTTGAGCGCCGGCGGTAATGGCGACTGCCGATGCCGAGGCGTCCAGCTCAAAGGCACCGTTGATGAACTCTTGATAGGCGCGTTTATCTTCAAAGAAGATGATTTCGCTGAAGACTTGTCCGCCAAGCTGAAATCCGATGGTCAGCTTGTAGAGTGACGCTCTGCCGGTAAGTTTGCCGTTACGAAAGACCTCGCCCTTGCCGTAAGCGCCGCCGATGCCGATGCCGCCCTTGCCGATTGTTGGAAAGAAGGCGTAGCCGTATGATTTTTTGAAGAAGGGTGCGGAGACGCTGGAGTTGTAAAAGGGGCTGATTTGTAACTGTCGCTTATGGTCGGTTTCGGCTGCAGCTACGGGCAGAACCAGAAGCAGGCAGAGCAGAGATGAAAGAAGGATAATTGTCTTGCGCATAAATCGCTCCTGGCTGATAGAGGGGACTCTTTTCCCGTTATTGTATCACTCTGTCCTGCCTCGCGCCGAGTCGATTTTGTGTGAAGGTCTCTAGCTCGGCAATATTTTTTCTTGCATTCAAATGTTCAGCTAAATATACTGCTAAATTCGTTTAAATTTGAAGCGGTATTAGTTCGACCGCCTTCTGGGGCAGTTTTCTTCTCTTTTCCCACGCTTAAGAGAGCTTTGTTATGAGTCTTCAAGATCGATTAACGAATGATATGAAAGATGCGATGCGGGCTAAGGATACTGTACGTCTGAGCACCATCCGCCAATTGCGCAGCGCCATAAAAAATAAAGAGATTGAAATCGGCAAGGCCCTTGATGATGATGCGGTGATTAGGGTGATTACCACCCAGAGCAAGCAGCGTCGCGAGTCTGCCCAGATGTACCGTGATAACGAGCGCCTGGAGTTGGCTGAGAAGGAAGAACAGGAGCTGGTGATTCTGCAGGATTACCTTCCGGCTCAATTGGGTGAGGATGAATTGCGAACCCTGATCGCTGGAAGTATCGCCGATGTCGGGGCCAGCTCGCCCAAGGATATGGGCAAGGTCATGGGACCGGTGATGGCTAAGACACAGGGTCGCGCCGACGGCAAGCTGGTCAATCGGTTGGTTAAGGATTTGCTGGCAGGCTGACGGAGGTGGTGGTGTGGAACTTGTCGATATCCTGATCTTGGTGATTCTGGGCATTTTTCTGCTTAAGGGGGTGCTGCGTGGATTGTTGCGCGAAGTTTGTACCCTTCTCGGTCTGGTGCTGGGCGGGTTGCTTGCTTTCTACCTGCATGTCCCCCTGTCTCAGTGGTTTATGGGGATGTTTCACTGGCCGTCACAACTGTGTGTGACGATCAGTTTTTTATTGGTGTTTTTGCTGACGGTCGTGGTTTTTGGCGCCCTGGGGTATTTGCTGAATCGTTTTGCCAAATTGACTTTTATGACTGGGGTTAACCGCATTTTAGGTGCAATTTTCGGTATGGCCCAGGGGGTGGTTCTGCTCTCGTTGATCCTGTTCGCCTTAAACGCGGCCGATCTTCCGGGAAATTTTAACCAGCAGTTGAAAAAGTCCGAGTTGGCACCACCCTTCAGTCGGCTCGGGGAAACGATTTTTTCCAGCAGTAAGGATCTGGCGCTGAGTTGAATCGACGATGGAGATAGGGACCAGCACGTTAGTACGTTTAGAATTTGATGCGGTACGCCATTTGCTGGCTGCACGCGCGGTTTCACCACCGGGTCGCCAGCTGGCCGAGCAGTTGATGCCGCTTCCTACCCCTGAGGCGACTGCAGAGGCCCTGGCCACAGTGGTCGAGGCGCAAACGGTGCTGGCTGAGGGATCGCCACCGCTCGCCGAGAGTTGCTCGCTGAAGGAGATTCTGCAAGGTTCCGCCGCACCGGGAAGCCTGCTGGTTGCAGAACAATTGCTGGATGTCCGTTCTGTTCTGGCGGTTGTCGAACGTTGTCTGGGTTGGGCCGAATCTCTGGTTGACGCAAGTCGCCTGGCTACGCTCTGCTCACGTCTTGTGCCTCTGCGGGGCCTGTCACGACGGCTGCTTGAATCGATTGGTACTCGTGGTGAACTGCTCGACAGCGCCTCTTTTGAGCTGGGTGACATGCGTCGTGAGTCGCGCCAGTTGCGCGGGCAGATCAAGCAGCAGTTAGGGCGTTTGTTGGCCGCAAGCGAGTTGGCAAGCTGTTTTCAGGAGAATCTGATCACCGTCCGCAACGGTCGTTACGTGGTTCCCCTTAAAGCGGATTATCGCGGGCGGATCAAGGGACTGATTCATGATGAGTCGGCGAGTGGTCAGACCCTTTATCTTGAGCCAGAG
>JAKIUS010000281.1 GCA_021647445.1 Geopsychrobacter sp.
GGTGGTCGTGGTACTGCTGAGGCTGGAGTCTTCGAGATAGGTCTGCCAATCGATGTCGTCAACGCCTGCCTCATCACCCTTCTCAGCTTCTGCCTCTGCGACCTCATCGCCAGCGTGCTTCTCTTCTGCCTGATTTTCAGGCTCAGTCTGATTCTCTGGCGTTGGCTGATCATCACCCTCTTCGAGCAGCGGGTTTTCAGCCAACTCTTCAGTGACAACATCGACCAACTCCATCCGCGATAATTGCAGTAACTTAATCGCCTGCTGCAACTGCGGTGTCATCACCAGTTGCTGGCTAAGTTTGACTTGTAAACGTAAATCTAAAGCCATAAAAACCTTTTATCCGATCCTGCCGACAGGCACCTTATTGCAACCACCCTCTTGCGCTTGAGTCTATCATTCCCGGTCGGAAAAGTCTGTGCCAATTCCTGTTTTTTAGATTTTTTTTAGAATTCAATAACGGGAGGAATGACCTACGCCCTAAAGCTTGAACTTATCTCCCAAATAAATAGTGCGAGCCTTTTCACTGGCGGCAATCTCTTCAGGCGTTCCAAATTCCAAAACCGCACCCTGGTTCAAAATATACGCGCGATCACACACCCCCAGGGTTTCACGCACATTATGATCGGAAATTAAAATCCCGATTCCTCGATCCTTAAGATCTCTGATCACACCCTGAATATCGTTGACCGCCAAAGGGTCAATCCCGGCGAAAGGCTCATCCAGCAACAGAAATGAGGGTTCCAAAACAAGAGATCGTGCGATTTCAACCCGTCGGCGCTCACCACCGGAGAGTGCGAAACCTTTTGAATTACGGATGTGACCGATGCGGAAATCAGCCAACAATGATTCAAGTCTTTCCTGCTGCCTTACAGGAGTTAAGCCTAGGGTTTCAAGAATAGCCAACAGGTTCTCGGCCACGGTCATTTTACGAAAAACAGAGGCTTCCTGCGGCAAATATGAGATCCCCAGACGGGCGCGTTGATACATCGGCAATGCGGTTAAATTTGTATCATCGAGAAAGACCTGCCCGGCATCAGGACGGGCAAGACCAACCACCATATAAAAGCTGGTGGTTTTGCCCGCACCATTTGGACCCAGAAGACCGATAACCTGACCGGAAGAGACCTCAAGATCAACCCCAGCGACAACCTTGCGCCCGGCGTAACTCTTTTCTAATCCTCTTGCCTGAAGCCTGCTCACGGGTTCTCCTTCGCCGGTTTAAAGACAGCCCGAACTCGGCCACCCTCACCACCCTTGACCACCGAGCGATCCTCCTTGAGAAACAACTCAATCTCCTCCCCCATCACGAGGTTCCCCCCCTGATGAACCTCGGCGTTCCCGGTTAACAACATCTTTTCCGTTTTCTGATCGTAATCGAGACGCTTCGCCGTTGCGATCCGTTCGCCATCGACAAGCCGGACATCCTCTTCGGCAACCAGACGATCAATCGCCTGCTCTGTACCCTCCTTGACCAGATAGAGTGTCAAGCGTGCGGCGTAAATAGTCATCGTACCGCGCTTGGCGACCACATGACCGCTAAAGAGGACCTCACCTTTCTGACGATCCGCATCCATCCGATCCGAAGTCACCTCAATAGGTCCTGACGGAGCGGAGGTCTCCTTTTCCGCAGCCAAAACCGGAGTCAGCATCATTAAAACCAACAACAATAAGCCACAAAACCTCATCAGGGATCTCCATGGATAGAACGTTCGGCAATCAACGCATGAACATTATTCAAGACCTGCAATGTCCCCTGCTCAAGATCCAGAACCATACCGACCCCGGTCAAATCAACCTGAAGTCCCAACATACGCACCGGATCGGCAGTCGTTGCAACACGTTTTGCATAATCATACTGCAGGGTTTCAGTCCAAAACTTTTCACCGGTCTGAGCGACAATGCGTACCTTACCATGCAGACTGAGCCGCTTCTGCTTCCGATATAAAACTCCGCTCTGCGCCTCAAGTTGTAACTCCTCAAAACGACCGGCATTAAAAAGTCTCATTTTCACAGCGGTCAAGGCGAGCTCGTCCTCCTTGCGTTGATACGCGGCCCGATCCGCATCGAGAACCCAGCTTTCAACACCATTCTTATTTTGAGAGTAATGCACCCGCTTGAGGTCAAGATCAACATTTTGGGGGAGATTTTCAATAATCTGCGGCAGCAGATCATCCTTCAAGGCATTCTTGACCAGCATCCCGCCAAGAATGATTATTACCAGGAGAATGGCTATTCCAATCGGTCGCTGCGCCCGATGACGTACGCCTTTTCCTGCAGCCATGCCCAGACCTCTAAACTTCGTCGCCGAAGTAGCGCGCCGTCACCTTCTCCCAGTGTCCGCCGGCTTTAAGGAGAAGTTCACAGATTTCACGGACAGCACCACGACCACCTAATCGGGCTGAGACAAAATCGACCCTCTTGATAACCTCGGCATCAGCATCGGCAACCGTCGCTGAAAATCCGACCCGTCGCAAGACCGGCAGATCGATGAGATCATCGCCGACATAGGCGATCTGTTCATCACGTAAACCGGTCTGGGCAAGGATTTCAAGGTAGGGCTCGCGCTTATTCAAGGCCCCCTGGTAGAGAATTTCAATCCCAAGTTCGGCGGCCCTTCGCGCGACCACTTCCGACTTGCGCCCGGTAATGATCCCGACCTGAATTCCGGCGCGTTGAACCAGCTTAAGTCCGTGCCCGTCGCGCACATCGAACATTTCAAGTTCATTGCCGGACCCGTCATAAATGATCTGTCCGTTGGTCAATACCCCATCAACATCGAGCAGCAACAATTTAATTCCAGCGGCTTTTCGATACATCAAACCACTCCCGCCTTGAGAAGATCGTGCAGATGAACGATACCGACCGGAACCCGGCTTACATCATCGGCAAAAACAAACAGCGAGGTAATGGAATGGGTCTCCATCACCTGCAATGCCTTAGCGGCAAGGTTTCTCTGCAAGATCCGTTTCGGGGTCGCAGTCATCACCTCGTCAATCGGTTTTTTCAGGCTCTCCAGCCCGGACTCCATGACCCGCCGCAAGTCACCATCGGTAAAGACACCAAGCAAATCACCCGCAGCATTGACCACGCCGGTCACCCCCAATTGCTTATCTGTAATCTCAAAAAGGGCTTCTTGCAACAAGGTGCCTGTGTCGACCCTTGGAATAGCGCTAGCTGAGTGCATCAAATCCTCAACACGTAACAGCAACCGCTTGCCGAGAGCACCACCGGGGTGAAACAGGGCAAAATCTTCGGCGCAAAACCCTCGTTCCTCAAGCAGCACCACCGCCAGGGCATCCCCCATGGCCAGGGTGGCTGTGGTACTTGCAGTGGGGGCCAGACCGAGAGGACAGGCCTCCTCGGCGACACTGATGTCGAGAAAAATATCGGACGCAAGAGCAAGGGTACTGGTGGGGTTTCCGGCCATACCGATCAAGGGTAATCCCATGCGTTTGATCACCGGCAGGATACGACAGATTTCTTCGGTTTCTCCCGAATTCGAAACCGCCAGTACCAGATCATTTTTGGTCATCATGCCGAGGTCGCCATGAATCCCTTCGGCCGGATGAAGAAAGAGCGCCGGGGTGCCGGTCGAAGCCATGGTCGCCGAAATCTTCTGACAGATCAGACCAGACTTGCCCATGCCGGTAACAACCACCCGTCCCTCACACTTGAGAATCGCCTGCACGGCACGAGTAAAATCACCATTCAAACGTGGGATAAGCGCCAATACGGCATCGGCTTCGATCTGGAGGACTTTTTGCGCAGATTCAATCATCTTCATCTCAGT
>JAKIUS010000282.1 GCA_021647445.1 Geopsychrobacter sp.
CCTGCTTGCGTTCGGTGATGTCGGTCTTGATCGCCAGATAATAGAGCGGCTTGCCGTTCTCGTTGCAGATCGGCGAAATAGACGCCATCTCCCAGAAAAAGCTGCCATCCTTACGCCGATTATGAAATTCACCATGCCATTTATTGCCCGCCCGCAGGGTCTGCCAAAGTTCCTGATAATCGGTAAAGCCATCAAACCCTTTAAGAATACGCGGGTTCTGACCAAGCGCTTCTTCGAGGCTGTAACCGGTCAACTCAACGAACTGCGGATTTACATAGATAATCGCCCCTTCGGGGTCGGTAATCACAATCGAGGCTGGGTTCTGCTCAACCGCTTGCAGCAGAATTTGCTCATCGATACCGGCGAACCGGTTTGATACTGTAGAAATTTTCTCCGCCATCGCTCGCCTCAGCCCAAAAATTCTTTACGATTCTGATCAAAAACATCACGGAACTCTTCGAGAATCCCATCAAGCCGTTCGCTATCCAAGCCTAAAAATTTTGCGCCGGGCAGGGTGGCGAGATCGACCTCTCCGCTGAAGTAACCGAAAATATCGAGCAGCAAGGGAAACTCACTGGCGATATTAATAATTGCCGTCATAGTTCTGATTTCAGGATCAGAAATCTCGGACAGATCCTCATCGTGATGATGCAAGACAACATGAATCAACAGTTCGGAGAGCTTCCAGTGGTTTAGAACTGCGGCACCGAGCTCAGCATGATTTAAGCCGAACCTTTCCTTCTCTAGAGCCATCAGTCCAGCGCCGCAACGCCCCCCTTTAGTCATCAGTTTTTTGTAGGCAGCGGAATCCTGGTTGTTGAATACAACCCGGCCGATATGGCGAAACAGTCCGGCAATAAAAGCCTCTTCCGGATCACCAATGCGCAGACTACGGGCGAGAAAACGTGCACCCAGGGCACAGGTCATGGAATCTTCCCAGAGCGTCTGTTCTGTTGCACCGAATGTCGTGTTCATGCCACGCAAGCTGGTGGCCATCACCAGGTTTTTTAGGGTTTTTTCACCGAGGATAACAATCGCGGTAGACAGATTATTTACTTTACGCGCCATCGAATAAAAGGAAGAATTGGCGATTTTGAGTACCCGGGCTGAAATCGCCGGATCCCCGGAGATCACCTCGGCCAGTTCATCTGCCGAGGTCAGGGGTGAATTGATCAGGGTCACCATCCGCGAGACGACCAGAGGCATCGCTGGCAACTTATCAATGTCATAGTCAATATCCATAAATTTTTCGACCATTCTGAAGCTCCTCAAAAAACAAGCAGACCATACCTGACAATACTCTAATAAAGAGTAGCAAAGAACTTTCTGATATCCAGTCATATTCTAGAAAAAATCGTCACCAAAGGTTCTCGACGTATGGCCTTGAAGATCAGAAGCCTGTACACTTTGCGGCATTCGCCAAAAACAAGCCATGTACGGGCTCTCCACGAGCTGGTGGCCAGGAGTGCTTTATGTCGTTATTGAATGAAGATTTTATTTACCGGGGTAAAATTATCGACCTGGTCCTTGAAACCCACCGCATGCCCGATGGACGTGAAGCCTGCTTCGAAATGATCCACCACTCCGGCGGCGCAGCGGCTCTGCCGATCGATAACGATGGCCGACTATTGCTGATTCGCCAGTTTCGCCCGGCGGCACGCTCCAGTATTCTGGAGATTCCGGCCGGACGCCTCGAACTAGGCGAGGATGCAGCCGCTTGCATAATTAGAGAACTGCAGGAGGAGGTCGGACGCAAGGCGGGCCGGGTTGAGCTGCTGAGTAAAATTTACAGTTCGGTCGGGTTTTGCCGCGAAAGAATTCATATATTCCTGGCCACCGAACTCTCTCATACCCGCACCGCTCATGAAGAACATGAATTTATCGACCTGGTTCCCCTGCCCCCGGCAGAAGCATTTGCGCTGGTCGATGCCGGTAAGAGTGTCGATGCCAAGACCCTCATCGCCCTGCAGGCCTACCGCCAGCGACTGGCCCAAAATCGATGAACATCAGGTTTCCTGAAGACTATGCCGATTGCGGACTATTGCCTTTTAATCGCGCCGCCCTAGACAACGATTTTATCCTTGAAACACCGAGCCATGATCCCGGTGGACCCGGCTGCTGGCTGCTGCTACAAGGCATTCAACTTCTCGTCATAGCGGGTGATAAAGAAAGCCTGCCGTTTGGTCCATTGCCAGCTATGCTCGGCGATATCAAAGATGCGCTCTATATCGGTCGCTGGCGGGGTCAACCTTGCCGACTACTCGCGGTCAGCCGTAAACGTGAGATTCCGACCGATCTGCAGGCGATCAATATTCTCGGCCAGCAACCGGGTTTGTCCCTTGCGCTGCTCTCGTTGGCAGGACTCGGCAATGCGGTACTACATTGGGAAAAGACCAGCCGCTGTTGTGACAACTGCGGTGCCAAGATGCTGCGTCTCCGAAACGAATGGGGCAAAAAATGTGTCACCTGCAGCGCCCAGCACTACCCACGCATTCATCCCTGTATTATTGTTTTGGTCCGCCGTGGCCGCGAGTTGTTGCTGGTGCGTAAACCTGAATGGCCGGCCGAACGCTTCGGCCTGGTCGCCGGTTTCGTTGAATTTTCGGAGAATCTCGAACAGACTGTCGAGCGGGAACTGTTTGAAGAGACCGGCATCAGGGTAGATAATATCTGTTATCAGGGCAGCCAAAGCTGGCCCTTTCCCAGTCAACTGATGGCCGGTTTCAGCGCCGATTATCGCGACGGCGAGATCAGGTTGCAGACCGACGAATTGACGGAAGGTGGCTGGTTTTCCATCGACAATCTGCCGCAACTGCCACCTAAACGCAGTATTGCGCGCTGGCTCATCGATAAGACGGTCAAAGATTTACAACCATAATCAAATACGGTAAAAGATGAGTTTGAATTGTGAAATCTCACCCCATGAAGCAAAACAAATAAAATGCCACGTTCGCATATCGGGGGCTCGTTGAAGAAGCGTCGTTTCATCAGCATATTCCGTAAGCAACTGATGGTTGCCTGCCTTTTTGCCCTGTTGCTCGCTACCGGCACCAGTATCTATCAATTCTTTTCCAATCTCGAGCAACTAGAAGATCAGTCAGATTCAACTCTGCAGCAGATTCTGCTTGTCACCGCCGGCCCCCTCGAAAAACAGTTAGCGGCTAATAATCTTCCCGCCGCCCGCGAGAATTTGCAAAACCTGTTCTTCTTTCCGCCAATTCTTTCAATCACCCTGCTTGGGCCAGAGCAACAAGAACTGATCAAACTGAATCGTCAACCTGCCCCGCTACCTCTCAGTTGGCAGGAACGTACGCTGTTCGGTCAGATCCACGAACATTTCTTCGATTTGGGTGCCGGGGCAGGAACAGAACCGACCTGGTCGATCAAGCTTGAAATCTGCAATGCCAGAATCCCGACCAATCCCGGTCGCAACCTGCTGGCAATGCTGCTCAGTAACTTTCTGGCCTGTTTTGTTCTGACATTTGCCTTCTTCGGACTGCTTCATACCCTGTTTACCCGGCAGATTATCGCCTTGACCGCCCAACTCAACAGCTTGAAAGACAAGAGCGACAAGAAATTCGATCTTAAGGTCGCAGACTCTCACCAGAACGATGAGATGGGCGTCCTGGCTGACACCATCAACGGACTCTGGAACAGTCGACAGGAGCTGCAACAAAATCTGGCGGACCATAATAAATTCGTCACAACGGTTACGGCGATCCCCCCGGTCGGTCTTTTCCGCACCGACACCCGCGGCGAATTGATCTGGTACAAC
>JAKIUS010000283.1 GCA_021647445.1 Geopsychrobacter sp.
CGATCTCCCCGGTTAACAGCGCAACAGCTCCCAAACGGATCGCATAGTGGAGCCGTTCTTCGACCGCGTTGAGTGTCGGCGTAATAAGGATCTCCTTGCGGGAGATATCGACGGCGAAGGGCTCTTTTTGCAGGGCGAAATAGTTGCGATAGGTTGCACTCATGATGGTTTCTCCCAGAGTTGACCACTGTGGCAATCCGTCTCGCCACTCAGCTCGACTTGGCCGTTCTTGTCCCGTTTTACCCGGCTGTTGACATGCAGATCGACAAGACTCAGCAGACCGTAGGATTGGCCGTCAAAGACGACCTCGGCCTGCTCGGGACTCTCCGCATGATAGCGAATCTCGACCCGCTTACCGATCAGGGCGACCGGTGCTTCGAACAGGCGCTTATCAACCACCACAGTACGATCCTTGTTGACCCTGCGTCGCGCCGTCGTGCGGAAATAATCCTTTAAGTTCTCGGGGGTTGTCCTTAGGCAATGCAGGTTCGCGGTAAAGCGCTTAAACGGGCTCTGGCCGGTCGAACTATGGGAGCGCTGATGATAGCGTTCAAGCCAAGTAACGAAGGCCGCATTGAATTCTTCGAAGCTGGTGGTGTCAAGACTGGCGGTGGTAAAGCTGGAGAGAAACTGGCTGCGCACGGTTTTGAAGAAGCGTTCGATCTTCCCCTTGCCCTGCGGTTGATAGGGCTTGGCATGAATCAGGGCAATGCCCAGTTCGGCGGTGGTCGATTCCAACTGGCGCGAGCGGAAGGCCGAGCCGTTATCGACATAGAGTTTGCGTGGCAGACCGCGTTTGCGCAGGGCGATCTCGAACGCTTCCATGAAGGGCGCTAACGCCTCGGAGGGATAGAAGCGGGCGTGGGGGATAAGGCGTGAGTGATCATCGATGAAGGCGATCAGATAGGCCTTGCGGCGTTGGTTGCCGCAGTGGAGCAGCGGGCCATGCATGACATCCGATTGCCACAAATCATTCGGCAGTTCCGCCTCGAACTTCCGCCGATCGGTGGGGATCTGCTGTGCCGGTTCCATCAGCTGGTGCTGGTGCAAGAAACGATAGGTCGTGCTCAGGTTTAATGTGATGCCACGCGTGACCAACTCTCGCTCATGCATGATCCTGGTCAGTTCTGGGACCGGGACCTTCGGCAACTGCCGACGCAGGGTCGTAAGCGCCAAGCCGGTCTCCTCATCCAGCGCGCGGGTCTTGCCGTTATCCTTGCGTTGTTTGGGACAAAGTGATTCAAGCTTGCCGCCGCTGCTGTTATAGCAGCGGATCCAGCGCAACAGGGTCGAACGGCTCAAGCGTGTACGGCCCGAACAGGGAATCTGCCATTTGCGGGCGCACTTCTGCTTCAGCAGCGTCGCCTGCTCGCCAAAATCGAGGCGGGTCGCGCCAACAAACTCGGCAATGACACCGAAACGGAACACCGCCACCTCTTGTTTCTGCTCTTCGGTCATAAAACCTCCTTGAAATGAGTTGGATTCACCCTAAATCAAGGCGTAAACGGAGGTCGCGAGCTGATGTCACTGGGGTGCCTGGAATGTGCCTGGCCTTTTCACAATTAACGAACTCGCGCCACGGGGATACGCTCATGCCCCCAGAGTTCGTCAAATCCGGCAAGCAGGCCAAACGTCCAAGTGCTGGTCAGATAGGCCTGAACCTGACACTTCAAATTGGCGAGCCAATGGCGCAAGCGGGAACGGGCCAGAGGCCCTGGTGGCCAACGACCGGTGGACAGGCGTTCTTTCAGATGAGAGCGGATGGTTTCGATACGACAACGAACATAACGGAAGTGGGAGGTCGGGCGCGCGGTGATGACGCAACCACATGCGGGGCAGCGATAACACCTCATCAACAGACAGTCAGAAAAACCGTCAAAATACCGAGGAACGAAACCATGCCCCCAGACACGATAGTTCTGACATCGCGGACAAGAACCGGGCCGCTCCCAGGGATAATCACGGCCGCGTTCAAAAATCAACTTGAGACAAATCTCGACATGCCATATCATGATGACTCGGTTTGTTTAGGGGCCTGTTACCCCAAAGAAAAGAAGGGCGGAGAGTTCTGTAAAACTCTCTGCCCGTTTTTTTATTTATGCGCCAAAAGAATCCGCAACGGGATTCCAAATAATCTGATCATGCGAGCATCCGTGTCAATCTAATCTAAAAATATTGAGCTCATCCGGTTCTGTTTATTGTAGAAACTAACAACGTCCCGCGACCACCCAGCTTGGTTCAGCTACTCAATTGGGGAATTTTTGTTTCTGATGCAGAACTCGCAGAATACGAATCGTTGATCCATCAACAAAATAGGAGACGATCATTGAAACTTCAGGAATAATGAGCAATCTGCCTCGGATTCCATCTCGTTGAACGCCCATCAAGGGTTGATCAATTAAATTTTCAACTTTCGCCTCGATAATTTCATCGGTTTTTTCAGCAGCATCAGGGTTGAAGACGTAAAGAAACTCAAAAATTTCTTCACGATCATTTAAAGATTCTTCTTCCCAAAAAATCATTGGTGGTCCCGATTGCGAACCTTGGCTTTACGTTGAGCCATTTGAGTTTTTGCAGAGTCATTATCGACGAACACAGCTTTGCCGGAATCAAGTTTGTCGAACGCAAGGTTTACTTGTTCTGTAAGCCAAGCATCATGAGATAAGGCCTTGCGCTGTTGCTCGGCGAGCTGCTCAGTTAGTTCACGGCAAGCGTCGCTGAGAGTACGACCTTGGCTTTCAGTCATTTGTTGGGCTAAGCGTTTTGTTTCTTCGTCAACACGAAATTGAATTCTAGTGTCCATGAGTCGCTCCCGAGTCTAGTGTGCTCACAAATGTTAGCACCAGTGTCGGCGGAAGGCAAGTAAGTATCCCCCGATTTTACCGGGGGATACTTACAGAAAGGGCAAAAAGTGATGATCAGATCAAGAGCGATATGTATGAGCTGAAAGAGCAACTGACAAAGTTTGCAAGTTTGCAGACCCCATATCCCTGGCCTCTCGCGATTGCAGGCGTGTTGACAATAGCAAGTTTTAGGCTAATATGGTGGCGTAACTTGTCAGGCCTTTATTTGAATATTAATGCTGAGGGGCTGCTCCTGCAACGTTCCACCGGCACTTCCTGTCTTCTTCATTCTCCCGAATCGACCTCAGTTCTCCATATCTCAGGCAAAATATGTTTTCTCTTCATGCAAAAGGAGTGGTGTATGTTGCGATTGAGTAGAATGCTGGTGATTGTTGTCACAGTATTGGTGTCTTCCTCTGTGGTTATGGCCTCATCCGATAAACATGAAAGAAGAAAGTCTCACGACTTTGAGGTGGAAGATGCTGGTCAAATTCAAGGCCATGTTGATTATTGTAAAAGTAGTGAAGCTGCAGGATTGCAAGTTTATATCCCGGGGCAGTCCTACCTGGTGATTGTTTCAGCCGACGGTAAATTTATGATGCACCAGGTTGTTCCTGGAACGTACAACATTGCGATTGCTCGTGATGGCAATATTCTTAAGGTCATCAATGGGATTTCGGTCAGGAAAAAACAGATCACATCCCTTGGCTCGCTGGCATTGTGCCCTGATCAGGATGGAGACAATTTCAATGTTGCGACAGACTGCAATGATTTGAATGCGCGCGTCTATCCAGGTGCTCCTGAGGGTTGTAACGGTATTGATGACAATTGTGACGGCCAGGTTGATGAGGGCTGTCCGACCTGTTCTGATGCTGATGCCGATCGTTTTTTTGCCCAGGCCTATTGTGGCAGTTTTGTCGATTGCAATGACA
>JAKIUS010000284.1 GCA_021647445.1 Geopsychrobacter sp.
TCGAATCGACGGGCCGTTTCGCTGATCTCCTTGAAACGACAGCGCGACAGATCATGTCCTGTCTTCTTGTTGAATTCTCCCGCTGAAATATCTTCGGCATAACGCCGCAAGCCGATCACCGGCCGCGCGATTGAACGAGCGATGAAGAGAATCAAAATACTCGCCAGCACCGAAACGCCAAAGGTAATCAGATAATTATCAATCCGGTTCTCTTTCAATGAACCGAGATAATCATCTTCGGGCATATACATGCCGATAATCCATGGCCATTGCGGATTGGGGAAGGGGGTGAACATCGCCTGATATTTCTTGCCATTCAGCTCAAACTCGGCATATTCGGCGCGATTGAGCATGATTTTGCTATTTTTGTCCTGAGCAATACCCAGAGCGCCGAAGGCCGTACGACAAAGGATATCATCAAACTCATCAATCTTGACCAGTCGCGAACTCGTCTCACCGTCCTGCTCATGATACTTGATTTTTTCAACGTCATAAAAAGCAACGACATCCCGATTGCGATTGAGCATAAAAGCCCGACCGTTGGTACCGATACGCAGCTTGGAGATAAAGGTCGAAAGTTGATCAATCTCGATATCGACTCCGACGATACCGCGCAACTCACCGCCCCTGGTGTAGGTCGGGCCACTGATCGTGATGCCCGGTTTTTGCGAAGTATAAAAGATATAGGGGTCGGTCCAGAAGATGCCATCAGCGGCGATGGCCCCTCGGTACCAGGGCCGCACGCGCGGATCATAGGCATCCGTGGCATCATCTTCTTCATGAATCAGATTCCGGTTCCGATCGCGCCAGAGGTAGTGAACCTGCCGCTCGCCATTTTTATGACTGATAATCTTGGTCCGGATTCCGCCGGGCGAGTATTTATCATTGCGGCTGACAAAGAAAAAATCACCTGTCGGGGTGCCGATATAGATCCCTGAGATATCGGGATAACTGATCAGCTGTTCGAAAAAATAGCTTTCAAGCGCGGGACCGTTCTCCTGCACAAGCACCCGCGACCGCAGCAGACTCTTGGTCAACTCGGTCGCACGTTGAGCCTTGCTCAGGTAGTTCTGACTCTGCTCCATGGCATAAGAAGAGATATTCTCCATGATGACATAAGCATGTTTTTCAAGAACTTTTTCAGAAGTGAGCTGAGAAGATGTAGTAGTAAAGAGAAATGTTCCCCAGATAACCACGAGGAAACTGAGCAACAAGGCCAAGCGTATTGATATCTTCATACCCCCTCCGGGCGAAAGAATGAGTCAATAGTTATGCCCGATAACCTTCAGGCAGTCAACCACCACTAATATTAGTTCCAGAAGGCTGTAGGACTATCCATGACCCGGCGACAAATCCGGCGCGCATTCCACAACAGCCTCCTATCGTGCTCAACCTCAGGAATCACCCGCAAGGACATCAACCCCAGCCTGTTGCAACAGGGTGATAAGTTTGATCAGCGGCAGACCGATCAGGGCATTGTAATCATCACCGGCCATCTGCGCCATCAAGGCGATCCCCAGCCCTTCTACCTTAAAGGCTCCGGCACAGTCGTAAGGTTTTTCGCGCTTGACATAGTCGCTGACCTGCTCATCGCTCAAGGAACGCAAGGACACAGAGAAGGAAGAATAATCGACCTGATGGGCACCGGTCAGGCTGTCATAGACAGCGATACCGGTAAAAAAAGTATGGGTGCGGCCAGTCATCTGTTTCAACTGAGCGATAGCGGCCTCTTCGGTACCGGGCTTACCGACCGCACGACCACGTTGATCGACAAAAACTTGATCAGAGCCCACAATCAACGCATCGGGATAACGTTCGGCCAGACTCTTCGCCTTGCCGAGGGCGAGATGACGAACCATCAATTCAGGCGCCACGCCAGGATCGATGGTCTCTTTGAAAAGAGGAGCTGCGGTTATAAATGGCAGCTGCAACTGCCGCATCAACTGCAGACGGTAGGGGCTGGTCGAAGCTAGAATCAGTTGGCGCATATGAGGATTCCCCACGGGTAAAAAGATTGCCCTTTTCTACCCCAGTAATCGCAAAATTGCAACGCCATGAATTTTAAAAGTATGGCCTCAACAGACGGCCATCCGCCGCCAGTGAAGATCCGGTTCACACACATGCAGATGCGGTTGAGCAACCCGTGGAGCAGGAGGAAACAACCGGGATTCAGAAGCAGGCACCGCGCTAAATTGCTGACGCCAGCATCCCTTAGCACGATCATAAGCAAGCTCTGAACAAAAATGAATATCCTCAAGAGCATGGAGCAGCGCCTGCTCAAGCTGTTCCTGATCGTAGCGCTGACAGAGCGCATCACAGCCAGCGTCCCAGATCGGTAAAATCTTCACCTGCAACGTCTTGCCCGCGCTAGCCTCAAACCAGGCTTCAGCACTGCCATCACCGATGGTTCCGCAGAGATAAATATCGGCGCTCTGCTGACGGATCGTTGAAATTGCAAAATAGAAAGATGCGTCGGTCTCAGAAAGGTTGAAATGGGCAATCATCATACACTCCTTTACGCTTTGGGCCAGCCTGCTTAATTTATCTTCAGCCTAAGACGCAAGAGTGTCAGAATATTACACACTGCTCACAATTACCGAGCCGCATCGAGTGTCTGTTGCAAGAATTTAAGAAATTTCTGGCGTAAATCGGCGGGACCGAGCACCTGCACGTGGTTGATCATGGTGTTGATCCAGGCCAGGATTTCGGTATCTCCCGCCGCACTGAATTTAAGCCGCAGAGCGCCTCCGGACAACTCCTCAAGTTGCTGGTCCTTATCCCAGATCCGTTCACGAATCAGGTGAGCAACCGGCTCAGCAAAGACAAGATCGAGTTGACGCTTAGGTCCTTCATCAATCAAACCAAAGGCCCCACCGGTCAACTGATCAGAGGTATAATCCTCGGGCACCTCAAAACGACCATCGCAAAGCGTAACCGAGGCGATGCGATCGATAAGAAACAGGCGCAGCGCCTGGCGATTATGTGCAAAGCCCCCAAGATAGAGAGAACTGTTATAGAACAACAAGGTGTAGGGATCGAAAAGATAGTCGCTCGCCGCGCGGCGCGCCGGAGCATAACGAATTTTACAGCGTTGCTGCTTAAGCAACGCCTGACGCAACCGCTCTAGAATTTCACGTTTGCCACTATAATCGCGAAAACCCTGAATTTTGGAACTGCCCGCCTCGGCGATCCGTTCGAGATGGGCCACCGAACGGGCAGGCAGACCAGAACGCAACCGACCGAAAATCGCATCCAGATCGACCTGAAAGGGCGTACCCTGCAGAAAGTCGAGCTGTCCGCGACACAGGTAGAGGGTCATCAACTCTTCCAGCGAAAAGGTGATCGGTGGCAGGCTCTTATAACCAGCGACAAAACGGTAAATGACCTCATCTGAATCCTGCCGCTCCTTGATCAGCGGATAACCCGCCTCCTCAATCGCGGTCAGATCGCGGTAGACCGTACGCCGGGTCACTTGGCACTCTTCAACCAACTCTTCGACGGTCGCCCCGTAGCGCTGTTCGAGAATTCGAATCACATCGTGCAAACGCGCGGCCTGGCTGTATTTTTTGGCCGGCTTACCCGGTTTTCTTGCGGATTTAATCATTATTCTGCTGATAGTAAGTGTACTTGTGGGATTTCCCCTGCACCTGATCGGCTGGGTACTTGCGGTTATTCTTTTCCATCTTGGCCAACACAGTCTTGGCCAGGTCGAGCTTAAGAAAATTGGCCATCGACAGGGAG
>JAKIUS010000285.1 GCA_021647445.1 Geopsychrobacter sp.
CCATATTGATGGTTGCACCAAAGGGTACAGTAAACGATGCGATAGACTTGTTGACACCCAATCGTTTTTCAACGGTGTGTAAGGTGACTGGAATGGTGGCATTGGAGCTTGATGTACTAAAAGCAAAGACTTGGGCAGTGCCCATCTTTTTCATGAATGTAATGGGGCTGACCTTGCCGAAGATGCGCAACAACACCCCTTCGCGCCAGCTCGGCACAAAGCGGATGGTGCGTTGCGGCAGCCGGTAGTAGACCTGGTAGCTCGCCTTATCAAGGTAAACCCGTATCCTGAGATCAATCAACAGTTGTCGGTTGTAATTATTCTGCGTGCTGTGCAGCAGCCGTTCGGTCAGCTCAACCATCCCTTCAAAGGCATGATCCGGCAATTCGACCAGTTCAACCCGCTTGAGCCCTCGATAATCTTCACCACCGATCTCGACCTCAAGACGGTTAAGATGACGTTCAAAGGGCGAAGCGGTGTCAACGGTGAAATCACTGACAAAGAGTGGCGAGATGGTTTTGTGGGGAGAATTTTCAGTGGTCATAACAACAGGATACCCCGCAGACCCAGCCATCGCAAGCGCGGTTATGGGGTCAATTCGCCAGCAGCCTGGCGACGGCCCGTTTGAGATCGGCCACGCCATCTTCGAGATTTTCGACCCGGATTTCAACCCTCTCCTGCGGGCAGGTATGCATGTAGAGCGGGTCGTAGTAATCGACCATCAGACGACGGGTCAATTCATGCCAATGCTTCTTTTCGAGCAGCGCCAGCAAATCGGCGACGGCCTCGTTACCGAGCCGCTCCTTTAAGGCCTTAAGAGGCGGCTCAAACGCGGCGCTCAGGTCATCGCGCGCAGGATAATCATCCAGAATCACCTGCACCCGGTAATCGAGATCAGCAGCGACCCACAGGCTGACCTGTTCCTGCATCGCCTGATGAAAACGGGGCGGCACCACCAGCCGACCAATATGGCGGCTTTCCCCCTCGGTCAACAGATATCCGGCATCACGACAGGCTTCCAGGCGCGCCCAGAGCGAAGCCTCAAATTTCTTCTGCCCCGGTTGTTCCCCAAGCCCCAAACCACCAAAGGCACTGCCGCGATGATTGGCTAAGCCCTCAAGGTCAACCACCGGGTATGCCTCTGCCTGCAGGCGCTTGAGCAACAGGGTCTTGCCGACTCCGGTCAATCCGCGCACCACCAGCACCCGGCCGAAATCTGTCTGTTCAAAGTAGTCGATAACATGCCGCCGAAAGGCCTTGTGCCCGCCCGTCAACTGCCGGGCCGGAATACCGGCAAGGCTAAGAAAGGTGGTAATCGCCAGCGAACGCTGACCGCCGCGCCAACAGAAAACCACCACTGGCGGGGAATTCGGATCTCGCTCATCCTCAACCCGTTGCAATATTTGCGGAATCTTGGGCGAGACGATCTCGAT
Organism: Geopsychrobacter sp.; assembly: GCA_021647445.1. Lineage (GTDB taxonomy): Bacteria > Desulfobacterota > Desulfuromonadia > Desulfuromonadales > Geopsychrobacteraceae > Geopsychrobacter. The sequence goes on from JAKIUS010000285.1 coordinate 1,434, forward strand.
GCCACGCTTGCGCGCGTCCTTACGCCCGGTCTGCTTGTAAAGGGTACCGACCTCGGCGCGCTCATCATTGTCGAAGATCGGCACATTAATCGCGCCGGGAATGGTCGCCTCGGCAAATTCTGCGGGCGAACGCACATCGATAAACAGGGCACCGCGCCGCCGTAACTCAAGGGCTTTTTCGAGATCTATAACCGATTGCAAGGGACTTCCTATGACATAAGTTGTCGTTCAAGTTCACAATATGGAAGCCGTTTTGTAGCACCAACCCCGACGTCGCGACAAGCGCCAATCGACCGCTGCTCAAGAAATCGTAACCTCGTGCACATTTAGTGGTTGACCTTCGCGCAACAATCAGCTAGATTCCGCTCCGTTGTCGCGGGATGGAGCAGTCTGGTAGCTCGTCGGGCTCATAACCCGAAGGTCGGAGGTTCAAATCCTTCTCCCGCAACCAAATAAATTGAAGGGAATCCGTATTTTCGGGTTCCCTTTTTAATTTTAGACACTTCCCTTCATCCATAGCTTTCAACCGCAAAGCTATAATATCATTTTATTTTCCGATTTCGCCTGTAATTTCATGGACATTTGCACATTATTTACATTTCTGCTAGTTTTCATTAAAAATCTGGCGAAGCCGTCCGTTCCCCTTGCAATAGGATCACGACAATGAATGACCGAACCTTTATTGCCGAAAATCGCTACAAACAAGCTGCGGAACTCGGCAAGGCCGAGGCCCAGTACAACTATGGTCGCATGTGCGAACTGGGTGATGGCGCGGCGCAAAGTTTTAAAGAGGCGGCACACTGGTACCTGCTGGCGGCCGAGCAGAACCAGATTCAGGCCCAACTAGCACTCGGGTTTCTTTACGAACAGGGGCATGGTGTTGACCAGGACGACGCCCAGGCGATTCGCTGGTACCGACGCGCCGCCGAAAATGGCGACCCGGATGCTCAATACAATTTAGGGGTCATGCTCGCCTTTGGCCAGGGCGGTCCCTCCGACTATCCTCAGGCACTATCCTGGTGTCGCAAGGCGGCCGACCAGGATCATGTTGAGGCCCAATATACCCTCGGCTTAATGTATGCCAATGGTGAAGGGATTGAGCAAGACTTCGACCAGGCGGTCAACTGGTATCGACGTGCTGCCCAGTCCGGCAATGCCGACGGCCAATACAATCTTGGCGTCATGTACGCCTTCGGTCAGGGGGTTGAGCAAGACAATTCACAGGCCTTCAAATGGTGCCGGATGGCGGCGGAACAGGGTCATGTCGATGCTCAGCACAACCTCGGGTTCATGTACTCCAAGGGCGAAGGGATCGAAGCTGACCCCTATGAAGCAGTCAAATGGTACCTCCTTGCCGCCGAACAGGGCGACCTTGACGCCCAGTACAACCTCGGTAGCATGTACATTAAGGGCGAAAATATCCCACAAGATTACACCGAAGCCCGCAAGTGGTGGACCCTGGCCGCCGAACAGGGCAACGCAGCCGCTCAATATAATCTTGGAGTGATATACGTCTTCGGCTATGGGGTCGAAAAGAGTGATGCCGAAGCGGTGAAATGGTGGAGCAAAGCGGTAGAACAGGGCTACACCGATGCGCAATACAACTTAGGTGGCATGTACGCCTTGGGTCGCGGTGTCGACAAAGACTATATCGCGGCCCATATCTGGCTGAGCCTGCCTGCCGAGCAAGGGCACGAGGATGCCAAACGGGTATTGAAAAACCTTGAGAACAAGATGACTCCGGCCCAGATCAACAGTGCCAAGGCTGATGCCGAGCGCGTCTGTGAACGTCTGGAGAAAAATATCGGTTAAATTCGCAAGTTACGCACCAAAAAAGCCGCTCCCGAAAAGGAGCGGCTTTTTTGGTGATAAATCCCGTCACAGATATCTCAACCCCCAAATAAGAACCTGTCCATCATAGCCACCAATTTGGGGATTTCCGGTTTGGTTGCATAGCCATCGGCTCCAACAGAATCACATTTAAGTGCCATCTGCTCATTGATCAAAGAAGAGAAAAGCACCACGACAACATCCTTGAGCACCGGATCATCCTTGATTTTCTTGCACAGCGTCAAGCCATCCATACGCGGCATCTCAATATCAGTAATCAACAGATTTAAGCGGCTCTGAATCCCTTCGCCAGCGTCAACAACCTCCTTCTTCAAGCGCATGATCTCTTCGTAGCAACCCTGACCATCGACATAGCTGTGCAAATTGACGTAACCCGCTCCTTTCAAGATTTTTTCGATCCCGTTGCGGATCAAGGAGGAATCTTCGGCAAGCAGGATAAGCACCTGCTGTCGATTT
>JAKIUS010000286.1 GCA_021647445.1 Geopsychrobacter sp.
CTTCGGTGCGGTCGGGACCGCCGGACAGCGTTGTACCTCGACCCGCCGCCTGATTGTTCATGAATTGATCGACAACAAGGTCAAGGACGTTGTCGTCAAGGCCTATGCTGGTCTGAAAGTCGGTAACCCACTAGATGAAAACAACCACGTTGGTCCGCTGATCGACACCGGCGCGGTCAGGGCGTTCCAGCAGGCCCTGGTGCGCGTTGAAGAAGAGGGCGGGAAGATCGTCTGCGGTGGTGAGGTCCTCAAAGGCACAGGCTATGAGTCCGGTTGCTACGTCACCCCGGCGGTGGTCGAAGCTGAAAACAGCTACGAAATCGTCCAGGAAGAGACTTTCGCACCAATCCTGTACTTGATCAAGTACAGCGGTGAGGTCAGCAACGCCATCGAGCTTCACAACGCTGTGGTTCAGGGCCTGTCCTCGGCAATCTTCACCAAGAACATACTTGAAGCGGAAGAATTTCTGTCAGCAGTCGGTTCCGATTGCGGTATCGCTAACGTCAATATCGGCACCTCCGGCGCGGAGATCGGTGGCGCCTTTGGTGGGGAGAAGGAGACTGGCGGCGGCCGCGAGTCTGGTTCCGATGCCTGGAAAGCCTACATGCGGCGTCAAACCAACACCATCAATTACGGTAAAACCCTGCCTCTGGCGCAAGGGATCAAGTTCGACATCTAAATTGACCCACAACACCAGTGTTTGAGTCAGGACAAAGGAGAACGGAACATGCAGAGAAAAATTAATTCAATTCTGGTTTTTGGACTCGGTAAGGTCGGATCGCTGATGGCAACCATGCTGCATGAAACCGGGTTTAAGGTCACGGGTGCCGATGTGCAGATCCGTGAAGATTTTCCTTTTGCGGTCAAGACACTCGATGTCAGCAGTCGCGCCGAGTTGACAACCAGCATGCAAGGTTTCGACGCGGTTATTTCCTGCCTGCCGTACAGCTTCAATATCGGTGTCGCCACCGTCGCCAGCGAACTTGGCATCCATTATTTTGATCTTACCGAGGATGTGCCGACCACCAAGGCGATCATCGAAATGAGTAAAACCTCCAGTGCGGTTATGGCGCCGCAATGCGGTTTGGCGCCTGGCTTTATCGCCATCGTCGGTGCTTCGGTAGCGAGCCGTCTGGATAAAATCAGAAACATCAAGCTCCGCGTCGGCGCTCTGCCGAGTAATCCCACCGGTCTGCTCTCCTATGCTTTTAACTGGTCCCCTGAAGGGGTGGTCAACGAATACCTGAATGATTGCGAAGTGATCGAACATGGCCAGCACAAGTGGGTTTCCCCCATGGAGTGGCTGGAGAAGATCGTGATTGACGGGATTCAGCTCGAGGCTTTCACCACCTCAGGCGGGCGCGGGACCATGTGCGAAACCTATGCGGGGATCGTCGAAAAGCTGGATTACAAGTCGATGCGCTACCCGGGGCATGCGCAGTTGATGAACTTCTTTTTTGACGAACTACTCATGCGGGAAGATCGCCAGAAGGCCGGCGAGATCCTGGTGCATGCCAAACCGCCGGTCAGTGATGATGTGGTTTACGTCCACACCTCGGCCGAAGGTTGGAAGCATGGCAATCTGGTGCGCGAGGAGTTCGTCAAGGCCTATCGACCGGTAGAGATCGCTGGACGGCAATGGCGGGCCATCTCCTGGACCACTGCGGCTTCCGCCTGCGCGGTTATCGAGCTGGTCAGCAACGGTAGCCTGCCAGATCAGGGTTTCATTAAACAAGAAGAGATCGATCTCGATAAGTTCTTGGCGACCAATAACGGCCGTCTCTATTCCGGGCAAGCACATGGCGGTAAAATCGTCGTCGGGTAATTAGGGAGACAAAAAAGATGAAGGATTCAAGCAGTGTCATTTTCAGCTCAGTCGATCAGGTTAAGCTTGAGAATAAGCCTCATCTCATGGTGAACTCTGCAGATGTTCAGGCAATGCTTGACCGCTATCAGTTCAGTGAGGATGCCCGACAGATTCTCGTTAAGGAAAAGCTGTTGCCGCTCGGCCTGCTGAGTCGTCTGCAGGCTGCATATCCGCAGCATTCCGGGCTACTGGAGACCAAGCCCTTTCTGTTTAAGGTCGCTAGTAACTACGCTGGTCTCGACGGTTTCCGCCGTGTCTGTGCGATTCTCAAGGAGAACGGGATTCAACTCAGCCAGATCAAGGAGCGGGAATTTTATATCGAAGTTTACCGCTTTTTGGCCACCAGCCATTCCTTAAACAGCATCAACTGGGACAGCTACGCAACCGATTCGGTCTACCAACTGGTGCTGCCTCAGCCCGGCATGATCGCGGCCGAACCGACCGCGGCTTATGTCTCCGCTGCAAGCGCGGAAGAGCGGGCGCGGATTGTTGCCGAGTATACCGAGAAGACCAATCCCCATGATGGCAACCAGCAGCTCAACAAACCCTGGTTCGAAAACGAAAACGGCGAGGTTGAATTTCTCGAAGGGAGTCAGCATAAGTACCCCCAGTGCCAGCTGGTTTTTGATACCAGCACCCAGAACTGCTTCTCCTTCTGCACCTACTGCTTCCGCCATGCCCAGGTCCGGGGCGACGAGGACATGTTTCTACAGAAGGATATTACTCAGCTGCATAACTACGTCAAGCAGCATCCCGAGGTCTCCGATCTGTTGATTACCGGCGGCGATGGCGGCTTCATGCCGGCCAACCGCTTTGAGCAGTACATCCGACCGATCATCGAAGATCCGGCGCTGGGGCATATCCGTAACATCCGCCTCGGTACCCGCTCGCTGACCTTCCACCCGGAGATGATCCTCAGCAGCAAGTATGACCAGATGCTTGAACTGTTCGATCTGCTCTACGAAAATGGTATTCAGATGGCTTGGATGGCGCACTTCTCGACCCCGCGTGAGCTCTTGAATCCGCGCACCCTCGCCGCGATTCGTCGCCTTAAGGCGCATGGTGTGATGCTGCGTAGCCAGAGCCCGATCATGAATCATATCAGTCTGTTTACTGATGAAAACGGCGAGGTTGATGTCGACAAGTCGGCCCAGAGCTGGATCGATCTGGCTAATATCCTGGCGATGCTCGGCATCGGTTTTCACTCCATGTACGCCGCACGGCCGACCGGGGAGCACCATTATTTTGCCGCCCCCTTAGCGGATATCGAGCGGGTGTTCAGCAAAATCTACAACGCGCTCTCCTCTATCAACCGGCCATCGCGGCATATCTCCATGACCATCTCCGCCGGCAAGCTGGCGATCCTCGGCACCTCGGTGATCGACGGCGAGAAGTGCTTCGCCCTGCAGTTTACCGAGGGACGCAATATGGAATGGATGAACCGCGTGTTTCACGCCAAGTACGACGAACAGAAGAACAAGATCGATCTGCTTCTCCCTTTCGATACCGAGAAGTACTTCTTTGAAGAGGAACTCAATGAGATCGAGACGCGCCTGGCTGACGTCTTGCGTAGGCGGTTGGCTTAAGTAGCGCGCTTCAACGATAGAGGGCAATGGCAATGATTGATAAGCGAACGGACTCATTGGTTGAAGCGGTAAAGGATATTTTCGACGGTGCGACAGTGATGATCGGTGGCTTCGGTGAGGCCGGTAGCCCGATAGAGCTGATTCACGCCTTGATCGATCAAGGGGCGAAAAACCTGACCGTGGTCAACAACAACACCGGCAGTGGTCATGTCGGGCTGGCAGCGCTGATTGAAAACGGCCCAGTCGGCACGATGAGCTGC
>JAKIUS010000287.1 GCA_021647445.1 Geopsychrobacter sp.
GAAATATAATAAAACAATATTTGTTTTAAATGTCCTGTCGGTAATATTCTCTGGCAGGACATTTTTGTTTGGGTTGTCTCTGCTTTTTGATCATTCACACAGAAAACCGTGTGTATTAAAATTTTGATCTGTCTATTACCTTAAGGCTTACAGAAGGATAGCGCAGGAAGTAGTCAAATTGGCCAGACGGTATTTCTAAGAATATTTTCACGAAGTCTTTCCTTGAAGATTGTCTCAGCGTCCAATATAATGCCGTTTTAAAATCATCAACAAAAAGGTTCAGATCGATGGTGAAAATAACCGGGGGCTTTTCTGCAGCGCGTGGATCATTACGTGGTGGTCCGGGACGGGCTGCTCATTCGCTCCCTTCTGCTGTTCGAAAGATCGTGTCGGGAATGCCCAACTGGGAATATGGTCAAATTCTGGAAAACATTGATGTCGGGGTGCTGGTTTTGGATCTTGATGAGCGGCGCATCGATTACCAGAATCCGGTTTTCTGTTCAGTGATTCAGGATCCGAAGCTGTGTGACAGCTTTGACCGTCTTGAAGAATTGATTTTAGCCAATCTGAGTATGCCTGCATCGGGACCGGCTTCTATTGTATTTCCTTATCAGGAGCGGACATTTGGCTGCTCTATCTATGAACTTGACTCACGCTACCGGTGCATTTTTATCCGAGATATCAGTGAGAAGTTACGCCTCGAATCGATCGCACAGGCGGTCAACACCATGGATAATATCGGGTTTATTTTTTCTGGAGTACGTCATGAAATTGGCAACCCACTGAATTCATTGAAAATGGCGTTGAGTGTGTTTCGTAATAATCTCGATACCTTTGATCCACAGACAGTGCTCGAATATATCGATCGTGGCCTGGCTGATTTCGGGCGCGTGGAATTTTTGTTGAAATCGATGAAGAGCTTCTCCATGTTCGAGAGGGTTGAACTTAAGGAGGTTGATCTTGGCGAATTTATGCAACTTTTCCTTTCGTTGATCGGGCAGGAGTTCAGTGCGCGTGGCATCGCTGTGGCTTTTGATCGGCCGGTTGGAATCTCCCCGGTGCAGATCGATAAACGTGCCCTGCATCAGGCATTACTCAATCTTTTGGCGAACGCGGCCGATGCTTTGGATGGGGTGGACGATCCTGAGATCCATCTCTTTGCTGAAGAGCGGGACAAATTGGTCCGGCTCGTGGTGGCTGACAACGGCAAGGGAATTTCCGATGCCCAGAAGGAACATCTGTTTAAGCCGTTTAATACCAGTAAGCCCGAAGGCAATGGCTTGGGATTGGTTATCACCAGAAAGTTACTTGCCCAGATGAACGCCGATATCACCATAGAGAGCAGTCCGGGCAACGGCACTCTGGCTATTATCAGTTTGCCGACCTGTCGCGATCAAGATGAGGACCGTAAATGATGACTGAAAAAACCGGCATGGATACGGTACTGATTGTTGATGATGAAAAGACCTTTCTTCTCTCCCTCAAGGATGGGCTCAAGACTCACGGTGAGAAATTTCGCGTCCTGACCGCTGAGACCGGCAAGGAAGCGATTTCGCTGTTGCGCGTTCTGCCGGTCAATCTGCTGATTACTGATCTCAAAATGCCTGAAGTCGATGGTTTTGAGCTCTTGGCCTGGGTTTCGCGTGAGAAACCAGAGTTGCCGGTGATTGTCATGACCGCTTTCGGTACGGCCGAGATTGAGGCTCAGCTGGCAGAGATCGATTCCTTGCAATATCTCGAAAAGCCCTTAGCGTTGGCTGATCTTGAAAGTGCCATTTTTACAGCGTTAAAGGCCAAGAGCCGCAGCTATATTCGTGGGATCAGTCTGGCGACCTTTTTGCAACTGTTGCATATGGAAAAGAAGAGTTGCACGCTTAAAATCAATAACCAGCAGCAGACAGGTTATCTATTTTTTCGAGGTGGTGTGTTGCTGGATGCCGAGTGTGGGGAGCTCCGTGGCACTGAAGCTGCGTACCGAATTCTGGTCTGGGATGATGCTGAAATTGAGATGGATTCCCATTGTCGGCGTCAGGAGCCACGGATTACTATCGGGTTGGTGCACCTGTTAATTGATGCGTTTCGGCGGAAGGATGAAAGTGAACAGCCGGCACAGGACGTTCATGAGGCGCTGATCCCAGTGGCCAGCGCCGAAGAAGTTCTCAACGTTTTCCCCGGTGTCGTCGAAGCTCCAGTAGCCTCTCCCAAGGTCGCTGCCCGCTTGAAACTGGTTGACATATTAAATCGTCATTCAGGGGTCAAGGAGTTCGCGCTCTTCGATTCAACCGGCTTTCTTGAAAATCAGAATGAGGGGGAGTGCCAGCTTCAGGATTTTGATCCAGCACTCTTTTTGATGGGGGTTGAAAAACTGGATTCTGCCCAGAGTTTCGGTTCGTTCAGTCATCTGGTCATGAAGACCACCAGCCGTTTTCATTGCCTGCTGTTTCGGATTCAGCAGCATCGGGTGGTCGTGCGCTTGGCTAGGGGGCAGCGACCGGCCGAGGTTATGAAGCAGGTAAAACATGCCCTACGGGGGTGAGCGCAGCGCTGAGGATCATTCCGATGCCGCTGATTTATCTAGCAAGGAGATGGAAATGAAACAGGCAATTGATGAATTGAAAGCCATTCCCGGAGTGGTTGGTGCCTGTCTGTTCGGTGCCCAGGAAGGGCTGATTCAGAGTAATTTGCCCGGTATTTTTAAGCCCGAAAAGTTAACCGAAGTCGGTAAGCAGTTGACTAAACTCCTGGTGGCGGGGCGCTTGAGTTTTAGTGATTTGAGTGATTTATCCCTCCACTATGATGAATCCGTGGTCATCGCCCGGGAGCTGCGCAAGGGGTTGACTGTCTTTGTGATCTGCGATCCATCGTTCAACCATAATTTGCTGACCATGTCCCTCAATCTGCTGCAGGAGGAGATGCGTGGTCAGGTTGATGTGCAACGTTCCGGTTTCGCTGAGGACTCGACTCCTCGCCCTGCGGTTCCCCTCGCGTCACCCCCGGTTGCCGGTACGGTTGATGCCGATCTGGAACCTTTGCTGGCTGAACTTCGGGCGCTACTCGCCAAGGTGTTGGGGCCGATGGCCGCGATTATCTTTGATGAGGTCAGGGAACAATGGGCCGTTCAGGGAGCTGTCGCTTCACGCGTGAATGAGTTGGTTAAGCTGCTGCATGTTGAGATTGGAGATGCAGACAAGATTAAAACCTTCGAGGCTTTGTCGGCCCCGTTGCTGAAGAAATAGGGGAGGCCAAGATGGCAACAGCCAAGGAGTTTATTGCACGGATCGATGAAATCGATGGTGTTGCGGGGTGTGTATTGTTGCGCGAAGATGGGTCGATTCTTGGGGGCAGTCTGGACGATCCTGATCTCTACACACCATTAATGGTTCTCGGCGGTGTCACCGCGCACGGCATTAAAGACAAGGTTGGGTTCACCTATTGCCGTCACCTCAGCTTTAACCGTGCGGGGAAAGATCACTTTCACCTCTTTCCGATAGATAAGTTTTTTCTGGGTGTGAGTCAGTCTGCGGACTGTTTTGTGCCGGATATGTTGCAGGCGGTATTGCGTCTGATCGGCCGGGTAACAACCGGGGGCACATCTGCGGAAGGCTGAGATTGAGGAGAAAGTCTATGAGATTATTCTATCTGCTGCTCCTGCTGTGTCTGTTGTTTCCTGCCAGTGTGCAGGCGGTCAAGCTCGATGCGTTCGATCAGAAG
>JAKIUS010000288.1 GCA_021647445.1 Geopsychrobacter sp.
AGATCCTCAGAGTGACGGACAGATCAATGCACAGGATTTTTCAATTGCCCAAACCCATGAGCAAGTTACAGTCACTGCCAGGGTCATGGAAATTGAGGTGCGGCCCTATCAGATGGAACAGAATATCTGTTCTTTCAAGCTGCTGGTAAGAAATGACCGGGATCAACCGATCTATCTTCCAGCCGAGCGTTTTATCCTCTCTGACCGCAAAGGGAATCAATATCGGCCGGTATCTCCTGCAAAAATTCGTGAAATTGTTGCCGACCTTGATCCTTATCTGATTCCTTATCCTTACGTTGGTTACTACTATGAGGGGGATGTCGAACGCTCGCGAATCCGTAATGAGTTCAATAGTGAAGTGACTTATTTCCCGACCAAAAACCCACAGAACATAGCCTTGGAAGCTTTGCCTGAGGGGAGAGTAGAGCCGGGTAAGCAGATCTCTGGCCTCATCTATTTCCTGGCGGATTTACGTACCATGGAGGGGTTCACTCTGGAAAGTTCTGCTGTCCTTGCCAAGGGGGTGAAATCATCTGATTTTATATTCCCCTTTTCGGTTGTGAAGAAATAGCAGAGCCCATACAATTATGGACAGCCTGCAGCGACCCGTTCTTGAGGCGGGTCGCTGTTTTAGTTAAGACCTGACCCTTCAAGAAGGCCTGCACATGATCAATCTTGGGAATAATCATCTCGTTTGGGGCCTTATCGGTGGATTGGGCCTTTTTCTATTCGGGATGAGAACAATGTCGGACGCTCTGCAGAAAGTTGCTGGCGACCGCATGCGCAAAATCCTTGCGACTTTGACCAAAAACCGGTTTGTCGGCACCTTTGTCGGTTTGGCTGTCGCGGCGATTATTCAATCTTCCAGCGCGACTACGGTCATGGTTGTGGGGTTTGTCAATGCAGGGCTGCTCTCACTTGTCCAGGCGATCGGTGTCGTGCTTGGTGCAAATATTGGCACAACGGTAACGGCACAACTCATCTCCCTTGATATCGCTGAATTTGCTCTGCCTGCTGTCGGGGTCGGTGCGTTTATTGCGCTCTTCTCCAGGGATCGACATAAGTCTTACTGGGGTGAAATTCTCTTTGGCTTTGGGCTTCTATTTCTCGGTTTAGAGATCCTGAAACAGGGTTTTAACCCACTGAAACATTCTGAAGAAATTAGACAAATTTTCGCTCTGGTTGGAGATTATCACCTTCTTGGTGTTTTAATCGGGGCACTACTGACAATTATTATTCAGAGTAGTGTTGCAACAATCGGGATTACCATCGCGATGGCGACATCAGGGATTATCAGCTTTGAAGCGAGTGTGGCCCTGATTCTTGGTGAAAATATCGGCACAACTATCACGGCAAATTTTGCGGCTATAGGGGGGAATCTGGCCGCTCGCAGAACCGCTTTTTGCCATTTTCTTTTTAACGTGATCGGGGTCGCTTATATGTTGGTCCTGTTTCCGTCTCTGCTTAAGCTGGTATCTTTAATTACTCCAGGGGATGCTGATGCTGTGATCAGCACCCAGACTCAAGCAGATCTGCTCGGTGGTCTCATTGGTGATAAACCCTTTATTGCGCGTCATATCGCCAACGCACATACCCTTTTTAATGTTTTGAATACCCTGGTCTTTCTCCCGGCGGTGGGGGGCTTGGCGCGTTTTTCTACTCTTGTTATCCGCGGTGAAGAGCGGACGCATAAACTTCAGGTTAAATACATCGATCACCGTGTCTTAAATACCCCACCTATCGCCATGGGTCAGGTCAGAAAAGAAGTAGATCGCATGGCTCATACCTGCCTGCAAATGCTGCAAGAGACCAACATCTTTATTGAATCTGGTGACTTAAAACGTATCAAAAAACTTGAAACCTATGAGGAGTTGGTTAATCTGCTGCACAAGGAGATTACCAATTTTCTGGTTGTGCTGTCCCAAAAATCTGTCGCCGAGGGTACCTCCAGAGAGATTGCGACCCTGATGCATGTTGTGAACGATTTAGAACGTGTTGGTGGTCATTGCGAACATTTATGGGAATTAGGTCAACGAAAGATTGAGAGTAATATCAATTTCTCAGAGATAGGCTTAAACGAGCTGGCCGAAATATCTGGTCAAACCGAATCGTTTCTGGCCTATGTTGTCAATGGTCTGGAGGATCAGGATGCGCACATGGGCGCTGATGCGATGATTTATGAAGAGGAGATTGCTGCTCTTGAGAAGACCCTGCGGGACAATCATATTGATCGCTTGAATACTGGGGAGTGTGCCGTTAAGCCGGGCATGATCTATATTGACATGTTGCACAATTATCAGAAAATATCCGATCATAGCTATAACGTTGCCGATATCCTGTCGGAGACAGCCGGATGATAAGGGCGGCGATTGATGTCGGCAGTAACACGGTCCGGATGCTGGTAGCGGAAGGGGAGCTTGAACCTTTACTGAATCCTGTTTATTTTCGTCAAGTGACGCGACTCGGGGGAGGTTTTGATCCCCAGACAGGTCTCGCTGCCCCGAGTATGGATCGCACCCTTGCCGCCCTTGGTGAATTCACGACGCAACTGAAAACGCATCATGTTAACAGAGTGCGGGCCATCGGAACCGCCGCGCTCAGGCGTGCAGCCAATGCCGATACCTTTTTAGCAAAGGTCAAGCATCAAACCGGGATAGTGATTGATATTATCAGCGGTGAGACGGAGGCTGCACTGAGTTGCCGGGGAATCCTTTCGGTATTGCGCCCGGTTCCAGAGTGCGCTCTTTTGTTCGATATCGGTGGCGGCAGCACCGAAATTATTTTACTTGAAAACTCCCACATTCAATACCAGCAGAGTTTAGCCCTCGGTGTTGTCAGCCTCCTTGAGGACTATCCAGATTTCGATCGACGATCGCAACATATAGAGAAGATCCTTTCTTCGGTCCGTAACAATCCGACCTGGCAGCGCTGGATGGAGGAAGGCCAGCCGGTCGGTCTGGTTGGAACTGCGGGCACCCTGACCACCCTGGCCGCGCTTAAATTGGCTATGACGCAATATGATGCCAGTCGTGTTAATAATTTGATTCTTCAGCGGGATTGGTTGAATGAATTAGCGGTCTTCTTGCTCCCGCTGTCTCTGCCTCAGCGTGCAGCCTTACCGGGGATGGAGAAGGGGCGGGCCGATCTTATTCTCCCCGGTCTGCAGATTGTCGAATCCCTGATGGCCTGCGCACAGGCCGATGAGTTGCGCGTCTCGGATGCCGGCCTTCTTGAGGGCCTGTTGCTGTGTCCCACCGAAGAGCACTTTCATTTGACGAACTTTTAACATCCCTATATTTTCGGTGCCGATTTAACAAGCATGGAAGACGCGTCAGGCGTCTTGTTGACCGCACAGGCCACTGGTGGCGGGTCGAATTGGAGGTGTCAGTTTTTTTTGGAGTCACAGATGAAAGTAGAACAAATTAGCGTTTTGACCTATCTGAAATAGTCGCTTTCTTGTGCCCCCTTTATCCAGAAAAACACCGTGAAATTAATGAGGTCTGCTGCGATGAAAAGCAGCCCTATCGGGGGAATATTTGTGTAAAATTCCGGTCTTGGAAACCCAGGTTTTCTGCTTGACAGTCCGTTGCAAATCCTAGATAATCCGCGAGCGTTTGTTGACGGGGCGTAGCGCAGTCTGGTAGCGCACTTGACTGGGGGTCAAGTGGTCGGAGGTTCGAATCCTCTCGTCCCGACCATAAAATCGA
>JAKIUS010000289.1 GCA_021647445.1 Geopsychrobacter sp.
CTGCTTGCCAGATGGCCGTTACGGTTGGGGCCAGTGCAATTTTGGCCTTTACCCAAACCGGTGGGACTGCCGCTCTGGTTGCGAAGTTTCGGCCACAGGTGCCGGTTCTGGCGGTGACTCCGGCTGAGCACGTGCGGCGCAGATTGGCGCTTTATGGCGGTGTCCATTCCTTACAGGTCGATATTGAAGGGGGGACTGAGGCGCAGATCAAGTCGGTCGAGGTAGCGGTGCTTGCGCAGGGTAAGCTTAAGCGTGGTGATACCGTGGTTATCACCATGGGAAGTCCGGTTTCGGCACCCGGTACGACCAATTTAATCAAGGTTCATCGTTTGGGGACCGGTGCTTTTTATGAGGTTCAGTAATGGTGGCCGTGTTCTTGCTGCAATCTCAAAGGAGAGAGCTGGATGTCTAGAATTATTCTGATTACTGGTGCTTCATCTGGATTTGGTGAGGCGATAGCACGGCATTATGCGGCCAAGGGGGATCGTCTGATCCTTGCGGCACGGCGGATCGGACGGCTTGAGAAGTTGAAGTCCGAACTGGAATCGAGTACCCAAATTCATTTGCTGGCGCTGGATGTTCAAAATCGCGATGCCGTCATCGAGGCGTTGAATCATCTGCCTGCTCAATTCTCGCAGGTCGATATCCTGATCAATAATGCTGGGCTGGCTCTGGGGCTGGAACCTGCACAGAGTGCCGATCTGGATGATTGGGACACAATGATCGATACCAATTGCAAAGGGATGATCTATTGCACCCGGGCGCTCTTGCCGGGGATGGTGGCGCGTAAGCGCGGTCATATTGTTAATATCGGCTCAGCGGCGGGGAGTTACGCCTATCCTGGTGCAAATGTTTATGGGGCGACCAAGGCTTTTGTTCAGCAGTTTTCCGCGAATCTACGCTCTGATCTGCTCGGTACTCCGCTGCGGGTGACCTGTATTGCGCCGGGTATGGCGGACACCGAATTTTCGCTGGTGCGATTTAAGCGGGACGCTGAAAAAGCGGCGGCGGTTTATGCTGGCAACGATGCCATGACAGCGAGTGATATTGCTCACGCTGTTATCTATGTCACCGATCAACCGGCACATTTGAACATCAATCATATCGAGATGATGCCGGTTACCCAGGCTTCGGCCGGGTTAAGAGTGCAGAAACTCACCGAGTGATTTGTCGGGCTGAATGCCTATTGACAACATCGGTATGATGCGGCATGCTCACCCAACTATGCAGATGCTGACTAAGACCACAACCAAGCGAACCATGGGTAAACAGGTAACCCTGTTGATCCGGCGGACGCTCTGTGGCGAAGACAGCACAAGGTAGAAATAAATCACCAAGTGTTTAAACGGCCGCAGACTTTAAGAGTCCGCGGCCGTTTTTTTTTAACTTTACACCCTGATGGAGTAGAAGGAGTAACGACGATGAAAGTCGGATTTATCGGATGGCGCGGGATGGTCGGTTCGGTGCTGATGCAGCGCATGGAGCAGGAGGGTGATTTCGCTGGAATTGAGCCGGTCTTCTTTTCAACCTCACAGGTGGGGCAAGCGGCCCCCTTTGGTGCCGGAAAACTGTTAGATGCCAGCGATATTGATCAATTGCAAACCCTTGATGCCGTCGTCACCTGTCAGGGTGGCGATTATACGAAATCAGTTCATCCGAAACTACGCGCCGCAGGTTGGCAGGGCTACTGGATAGATGCTGCAAGTAGCCTGCGTATGGTCGATGATGCGGTGATTATTCTCGATCCGGTTAATCGCGCGGTGATTGATAAAGCTCTGGTTGCAGGCAAGAAGGATTTTGTCGGCGGCAACTGCACAGTCAGTTTGATGCTAATGGCGTTGGGCGGTCTGTTTGAGGCCGATCTGGTCGAGTGGGTCAGTTCGATGACCTATCAGGCGGCATCCGGTGCTGGTGCCCCGAACATGCGTGAGCTCCTGACGCAGATGGGTACGCTGAATGCTTCGGTCGCTGAGGAGCTCAACACTCCCGGTTCGGCAATTCTAGAAATCGACCAGAAAGTAACTGCCAGCCTGCGCGGCGACGATATCCCGACTGCCGAGTTCGGCTTCCCACTGGCGGGCAGCGTATTGCCATGGATTGATCGGGAGGTTGAAGATGGTCAAAGCCGTGAAGAATGGAAAGGCTTTGCCGAAACCAACAAGATCCTCGGCACCAACAACCCGATTCCGGTTGACGGCATCTGTGTACGGATCGGCTCGATGCGCTGCCACAGTCAGGCTCTGACCATTAAGCTAAACAAGAATCTGCCGATCAACGAAATTGAGCAGATTATTGATAATGATAACCAGTGGGTCAAACTGGTACCAAACAGCAAGATGGCAACTCTCGAGCAACTGACCCCAACCGCCGTCTCCGGCACCCTGAGTATCCCGGTCGGCCGGGTGCGGAAAATGAGGATGGGGCCGGAATACCTCTCCGCTTTCACTTGCGGCGATCAACTCCTCTGGGGCGCAGCCGAGCCGTTGCGACGGATGTTGCGGATTCTACAGGCGCGTTAAAGAAAATCCGAAAAAAAACTGCGAAAAAAAGCCCGGCAGAATTTAATCTGTCGGGCTTTTTTTGTGCTGCAACCTAAACTCACCGCCGCTGTAAGAAACTTTTAACCTCACCCACCACCCGCTCGACATCATCTGCCGTCACATCCAGATGGGTCACCAAACGGACCCTCTCCCCGGCACCGATCAGAATCTGCTGCGTGCTTAGATATGCTTGCAACGCCTCCGACCTTTCGGCCGGAAGCTGAATAAACACCATATTGGTCTGATGCTCTTCGCGCTGAACGTCGAGAGCGTCAATTCCCCGCAGTCCGGCCGCCAACAGTTCGGCATTCTGGTGATCTTCTTTGAGGCGCTCGATATTGTTCTCCAGCGCGTAGATGCCAGCTGCGGCCATAATTCCCGCCTGCCGCATACCGCCACCAACTACCTTGCGCCAGCGTCGGGCGGCTTGAATCAGTTCGCGGCGCCCGCACAAGACCGAGCCGACCGGTGCGCCCAACCCTTTGGAGAGACAGAGCGAAACAGTATCGAAGGGTCGGGAAATCTCTGCGATGGAGCACTGGTGATAAGCCGCTGCGTTGAACGCCCGGGCCCCATCCAAGTGCAAACCCAATCGATGTTGATCGACAAATACTCTGGCGGCAGAGAGATATTCCAGTGGCAGTGCTTTCCCCGCCTGGGTATTCTCCAAGCTGAGCAGTGCAGTGCGGGCATAATGAGAATCATCTGGCTTGATGTAGCTTTTAACCAGCTGCAAATCGAGGCTGCCGTCGGCAGAAAACTCCAGCGGTTGCGGTTGGATACCACCAAAGATCGCAGCACCACCGCCTTCGTAGCGGTAGTTGTGTGCCTGCTGTCCGGTGATATATTCATCGCCGCGCTGACAATGAGCCAACAACGCTAACAGATTGCTCTGGGTACCGCTCGGCACAAACAGCGCGGCATCGGTCGCGGTCATTTCTACAACCAGCGCCTCCAATCGGTTGACAGTAGGATCTTCACCATAAACGTCATCCCCCACCTCGGCCGCTGCCATCACCCGACGCATGGCAGCGCTCGGCAAGGTCACCGTATCGCTGCGTAAATCGATTCTTTTCATAGCCTCTTCACAGGTTCAGTCGGAACGCCGCTGGTCAATGACAATATTGCTGCCGGGGCGTTTTTTAGCAGCTTTTTTGGTTTCG
>JAKIUS010000290.1 GCA_021647445.1 Geopsychrobacter sp.
TAAAGATTTCCGTGAGCTTGTGGCCGATTTCAAGCAGGGTTTGGCCCTGGCTTGCCACCAGATCATTAACTCGTGAATTGATCTGTTGACAGCTGTTGGAAAGTCGATCCTGCATTATCCTAAAAATTCCTATCTCCCCCAAAGTCACCCAATGATAAGTCTGAGATGAGAAGCTGTCAAGAATACTGATTTTATTCATGAGTCTTGATTTTTTTGGCGGGTCATTTATAGTGACTATATTCGTAAGATTAAAATTTACGTCCGCAGATAAAAAGGAGACGGATCGATGGCAGGAGATAAGGTGCTCGAATTCACCGATAGCAACTTCGAAGCAGAGGTATTGCAATCCTCTCAACCGGTACTGGTCGATTTCTGGGCGACCTGGTGTGCCCCCTGTAAGGCGATTGCTCCGATCGTTGATGAACTGGCCGAGACTTATGCCGGTCGAATCAAAATAGGCAAGGTCAATGTCGATGAAAATCAGGCAACTCCCGGGCAGTATGGGGTGCGGGGTATTCCGACATTGGTTCTGTTTAAAGATGGCCAGGTTGTTGATCAGCTGGTTGGTGCTGTCCCGCGTAATCAACTTGAGACGTTGCTCGACAAAGCGCTCTAAACGCGTATTCGTCTTATTTAAAAAGGCTTCAGGCTGCTTGCCTGGAGCCTTTTTAAATAAGGCCCTGGGGTCTGTTCTTGGAGTCTATTGACCTTCGATCAGTTCCAAAAGTTGTTCAATCTCATTCTTCTGGCCCGTTGTCATCCGGGCAGATTTCAGTTTTTTCAACAAGCGTATCTTCCCTTCTCGTGCATTTTGCATGTCGCGGCCGGCGGCAACAATGGTTTTTCGTGATCTATATCTTTTGCTCCGGAGTGCATCTTTGCGCTGAACTACGGCTCTTAAAAAGGATTGCGAGAGCATCTTTGCTTCTTCGAGCAGGTTTGCGGACTCCTGGCGTTGTTTTCTCATCTCCTCCTGCTGGATCTGGATTTCCTGCTTGACATCGCGATTGATCTGATTATTGTCTCCCATTGGGGGGACATAGTTGACTCTACCCTGACCCTTTTCATTGTGTGTTACCGCTTGAAAGCGGCAATCGGCGGGTAGATTCATCAGGTTATCGCTGACATGGAATTTGCCATTTTTGTCGCGACAGGAAAAAGTTTCGGCGTTTCCTGAGAGCGGAAGAACGAGTATGAACAGACTAACGGCGAGAAGTGCTCGTCTCATGGGAGTCGCTCCTTGGCTGTGCTTTGAGTCGTTTTGGCTAACCTACACCCTTATTCTAACGAGATATTGATGTCTCGGCAACTTTAGCTGTTGGTTCATGGAATGTTTTAAAATTGCTTATGGCTGTCGAGCAGCAGAGTGACCGGTCCGTCGTTCTCCAGTTCAACCTGCATATCGGCTTGGAACTGCCCGGTTTCAACCCTGATTCCGGCTCGTTGCAATTGCGCAATGAAATCTTCGTAGAGTGGAATGGCCAGTTCTGGGAGCGCCGCCCGAGAAAACCCGGGTCGGCGGCCCTTGCGACAATCTCCGAGCAGGGTGAATTGCGAAACGACCAGCGCCGCGCCGCCGCTCTCAAGCAGGGAGAGGTTCATCTTGCCGGTTTCATCCTCAAAAATTCTCAGGTTGACTGTCTTCTGCGCCAGGTATTCGGCATCGGACATGGAGTCATTACGTTCGACGCCGAGCAAAATCAACATTCCGGCACCAATGCTTCCGATGGTTTTATCCGCAATTCTGACCTGCGCCCGGTTGACGCGTTGAATGACCGCTCTCATCTAGTTTTTCCCGCAACTGAGTCGGCGCAACAGGTCAAGGTTGCGGTGGTCATCGCAGTGATCTGTTCCGCTTGGCGTTTCGATGATGCCCGGTACGCTCATGATGCGAGAGTCTTGCAACAGGGCGGCGAAGCCAGCCTCGCCGATTGTGCCCTGTCCGATATGTTGATGCCGGTCGACACGGGTACCACAGCCTTTTTTGCTGTCGTTTAAGTGGAAAAGAGCCAGTTTGTCGAGACCGATTAACTGATCAAATTCATCCAGTGTGTTGGTGACCGATGTTCGCTCGGTGAGATCGTAGCCTGCGGCCATGACGTGACAACTGTCGAAACAAACGCCAAGGTTCACATAGGGACTCTGGGCGACAATTGCGGCCAATTGCTCAAATCGCCAACCGCGATTGGTTCCCTGACCGGCAGTGGTCTCCAGCAGGATGCGCACCGGTTGGCCGCTGTGCTCTGCTGCTTGTTCCAGCGCTTCGCAGATCCGTTTAATTCCGGTTTCATCCCCGCTACCGAGATGGGCGCCGGGATGCATGACCAAGTCATCAATGCCGAGGGTTTTACAGCGTTCAAGCTCATCGATGAAGGTGTCACTGGAGCGTTGCCAGTTTTCTGGGTCTGGGCTCGCCAGGTTGATCAGGTAACTGTCGTGAATCGCCATGTAACCGATCGCTGATTCAGCCCTCGCCAGCTTGAAGCGCTCGACTGCTGCCGGATCAAGAGGCGGTGACTTCCAGCGACTGGCAGTTTTGCTGAAGATCTGTACCGCCCCAATGCCTAGATCAGTGGCGCGGGCGATACTCTTTTCGAGCCCTCCGGCGATGGAGGTATGGCAGCCTAAAAGGCGTTGTACGCTCATGATCCTGATCCGTTTAGACTGCGGGTTTTAAGCCAAGAACCGATCTCAGCCGGGCGCGCGAACTGAGCATCGACAAAACTTCCGCTCGGTTCAGAACCGACCAGAATCGTTGTCATGCCGAACTGTTTCGCGGTTTTCAGGTTGGCCGGAGAGTCTTCGATCATGGTGCAATCTTCACCACGCAAACCCAGTCGGTTGAGAACCTGCTGATAGGGGAGTGGACTCGGTTTCGGTTGATAGTCGGCAACGCGAATATCGAATATCTCGTTGAAATGCTGGCGGATACCCAATGCTGTCGTAACTCGTTCGGCATGTTGGTGCGAACCGTTGGTGAAGACGAAGCAGGGCTTGTCAATATCCTCAAGGGTCGCTTGCAGTTCAAGGTCGGGGGCGAGGCGCTGGCCAATATCGAAACGATGAACATATTCAAGATAGTCTTCGGCGTCGGTAGCGTAATGACGGATCAAGCCCTGCAGGGTAGCGCCGTATTCCTGCCAATACTGGCGGCGCAAGGGGTCGACCTCTTCTTTTGGAATGCCGACCACCTCTTGCATGTAACGATTGATGCGTACATCGATCAGGGCAAACAGATTCTTTTCGGCCGGGTAGAGGGTGTTGTCCAGATCGAAGAGCAGGGCTTTCATTGGACCTCCCAGGGGAAATCACCACTGAAGACCTCGCAGGCCGGTCCGGTCAGGTAGATGTGATTATCTGCGGCCCATTCCAGTTCGAGCAGGCCCCCGCTCAAGTGGTTGATGATTTTGCGTCCGGTGCGTCCGCTCAGGGCGGCGGCGACGGTGACAGCCGCGGCCCCGGTGCCGCAGGCGAGGGTTTCGCCCGCTCCGCGCTCCCAGGTGCGTTGTCGCAGTTCGCTGTCGGAGATGACGCTGACAAATTCGACGTTGGTGCGACGGGGGAAGAGCGGGTGGTGCTCGATCAACGGGCCGATCTCGGTCACCGGGAAGCTTTCACAGTCATCGACAAAAATTACGCAGTGCGGATTGCCCATCGACAGGCACCAGGCCCTGAAGACCTGACCGCCCGCTTCGATC
>JAKIUS010000291.1 GCA_021647445.1 Geopsychrobacter sp.
ATCCTCAAGGGGTAAATAATCGCCGCCATCACTGGCGAACACAGGGCCTAACCGCCCGCATGTTTACGAAACCAAAAATCTCAAGCCCCCTGTTTTAGCGACTTTACGGGGTGGCCGGGAATTGCTGTTTAACTCGATACAATCAGAAGCATGCAGACGGCAAGTCAGAGGTTGTTAAAACATGGTGGAAATTAGACAAAAGTGACATCGATGGAGTTGAAAAAAAGTTTTGTGCAGGAGTGATGAATTCTAATCTCTTCGAAGTTACGTATGGCATCGGTTTTGATTCCAGAACCTGGGATATCGATGTAAATGAAAAGAAGGTCTTAGAAATGCTCTTGTCTAAACACAAGTTGGATGCAGCAGAGAGATCGATACTCAAAAATATCAACACGACACAAAGGGCTGCTGAGATTCTCTCAGACCACGATAGCCCTTCTGAAAAACACCAATCATTGTTGTCGGAAATTTCAGCGTTCAGAGAGTCTCGTGCTACCTTGGCCGTCATTGATTTGTTAAACAGTCAATCTCCAAAGTTTTTTTATGCTTCTCACTTTGAACGAATGTCTGGTGAGATATCGTTAGATAAACTGGCACAAGATAAAGCAAGGGACGATTTAGAAATTGGCGACCAAATTTTCCTCGATTTTCTTGAATATGCTGGGACCTCCATTGAAGATTTGCAGCAGGTGGGAAAATATGAGGAACTTAAGGCACAATGTGAGGGTGCCTCAAATGACATTTCAGACGAGATTTTTGAATTCTGGAGCCAGAATGAAGCTCTTGCAGTAAAAATAGATATTGGTGAGGGCAAGCCTGATGACCCTCCGCCATTCAATACTGGCACGATCGCGAAAATCCGAGTTGAAAATCAACACCATCGTGCAACAGTCCCCTTGTCAGAGAGAAGTGCAGGTTTTGTTTGGTTCTTTTCATTTCTTGCACAATTCAAACAGTTAAAAAATACAACTGGCAATGCAATCATTCTTTTAGATGAGCCTGGGCTCACCCTGCATGGGAAGGCACAGTCCGATTTGCTTCGATATATTCAAGAGAGATTGTTGCCAGAGCATCAAGTCATTTATACGACTCACTCACCGTTTATGGTTCCTGAGCAACGTCTCGCTGATGTTCGCGTCGTTGAGGATGTAATAAGAAAAGACGAACGAAATAAACCAATAGTGATTGGAACCAAGGTGTCTTCAGATATCTTATCTGTTGATAAGGACACACTCTTTCCTCTTCAAGCTCATCTCGGATATGAGATCACTCAATCTTTGTTTATTGGTAAAAATACGCTTTTGGTAGAGGGGCCATCCGATGTGCTCTATTTGCAAGCATTTTCACAAGCCCTAAAAGAGTTGAAGCGAGAAGGGCTTGATCCTAGGTGGGCTATTTGCCCAACTGGGGGTATAGATAAAATCTGGTCCTTTGCATCTCTGTTTGGAGGAAACAAGTTAAATGTGGCTGTGCTTTCTGATTTTGCCAAAGGTGACAAGCCGAAGATTGAGCGCATCAAGCAAAGTCAGTTGTTGAAAACTGACCAAGTCTGGACAGTTTCAGACTTCACTCAAAAAGGTGAGAGTGATATCGAGGATCTTCTCCATCCTGAGATGTTTGCTCGTCTTGTTAATAAGACTTACTCGTTGAAATCAACGTTGAAATTAAGTGCGAAAAAGTTGTCCGAAGTTACCCCTCGATCAGAGCGCAATGTCAAAAACGCCGAAACTCTTTTTATGGTAATGCCTCCGGAGGTGGATGAGTTCGATCATTTTTCACCGTCTAGTTGGTTAATTAGAAACCCTGATTTCATTGATAATGAAAATGAGTATGTATCAGATACTCTTGATGCATTTGAACAGGTATTCAAAACATACAATGCATTATTGAAAAATATTTGATTCAGTAAATTCGTGGAGTGATTTTTTTATTAGCATGATGGGGGTGAGATGGAACAGGCAGTTGTTAAGGAGATCGGGGTCAGGCATGCAAGGCTGCAAACTTGAATTCAAGGCGTATGGAACCGTGGCCATAATGTCATTTTTTCAAAGCATGAAAACAGGGTCAGGCATGCAAGGCTGCAAACTTGAATTCAAGGAGTGTGAAATCGAGGCCAAAATGCTTGTTTATTCAAGGAAACTAGCCTCTCTGCGCTAAAATTAACTTCATTTTGATTGTCCTAGAGGGGGTACAGTAAAAAAAAAGACCCCTCTGACTACCCTTGCGGGAGAGATTGAATGAGCAGGAAGAAAAATCAGATCGTACCTGATAATAAATTCACGGAGTTTCTGCTTTACACCACGCCTGACGGTAAGGTGAAAGTTGAAATTTTCCTGAAAGATGAAACCATATGGTTGACCCAGGACAGGATAGCTGAGTTGTTTGGAGTTCAACGACCAGCTGTTACCAAACATCTGAAAAATATCTTTGAATCCGGCGAGTTGGTGGAAAATTCAGTTAGTTCCATTTTGGAACATACTGCCCGAGATGACAAAAAATATAAGACCAGATTTTACAATCTGGATACCATCATTTCGGTCGGTTATCGCGTAAATTCTAAGCAGGCGACACTTTTCCGCATCTGGGCGACGGAACACTTGAAAGAGTACATCATCAAGGGATTTACCATGGATGATGAGCGCCTGAAAAATCCCACCCGTATTTTTGGTGAGGATTATTTTGAAGAGCAGCTTGCTCGGATCAGGGACATCCGATCCAGCGAGAGACGTTTTTATCAGAAAATCACCGATATTTATGCTCAATGCAGTGCCGACTACAACAAGGAAGCCGAAGAAACGAAGCGATTCTTTGCTACAGTTCAGAATAAACTCCACTGGGCAATTGCCCGTCAGACTGCTGCGGAAATTATCCATAGCCGTGCTGACAGTGCGCGCCGAAACATGGGGTTGACCTCATGGAAAAATGCTCCGGCTGGTCCCATTCGTATGCCGGACGTGTCTGTTGCCAAAAACTATCTGAGTGAAGATGAGCTGGATGGTCTGAATCGGATTGTAACGATGTATTTGGACTACGCCGAGATGCAGGTTAGGAACCGTAAGGTCTTAAATATGCAAGATTGGATTCAGAAACTGGATGCGTTTTTGCAATTTAACGAACAGGAACTGCTCGATAATTCGGGTAAAGTCAGTGCAGAGTTGGCCAAGAGTTTTGCCGAGGGTGAGTTTGAAAAATACCAGGTGATTCAGGATCGACTATTTGAAAGTGACTTTGACCGAATGTTGCAGCTGAATGATAAGGATAAAAAATTATGACCCCAGCAGCAATCGTATCCAAACTCTGGAACTACTGTAACGTCCTGCGTGACGACGGCATGAGCTACGGTGATTATGTCGAACAGCTCACCTATCTGCTCTTCCTCAAGATGGCCGACGAGCGGACTAAACCGCCGTATGTGCCTGCCCCCGGCGCACACAAGCAACCAGCCACCGTGCCGGTCGATTATGCTTGGCCGACGCTGGTGAAGAAGGATGGTGACGAACTCTTTGACCACTACCGCCACACCCTGGAAAACCTCGGCAACGAGAAAGGCCTGCTCGGGCTGATCTTCAACAAGTCGCAAAATAAGTTCCAGGACCCGGCAAAGCTGCGTCGTTTGATTGTCGATCTGATCGACAAGGAAAACTGGTCGGTAATGAGCGCCGACGTCAAGGGTGATGCTTACGAGGGGTTGCTGGAA
>JAKIUS010000292.1 GCA_021647445.1 Geopsychrobacter sp.
TGTCTGACCGGTCGTGCAGCGGCCATGATCACCTGTCCGATCAACAAGGCCGCCATCAATAAAGTCGGGTGCAATTTCCCGGGACACACCGAACTGCTCGGTGCACGCTGTCAGGCCGAACGGGTGGTCATGATGCTCGCCGGCAGCCGCCTCAAGGTTACCCTGGCGACTATTCATACAGCGCTCGCCCATGTGCCTGGCCTGCTGAACGTCAACGACATCTTCGAGACAATCCAGATTACCGACCAAAGCCTGCGTCAACATTTCGGCCTGAAAAATCCGCGCCTCGCCGTCTTGTCTCTCAATCCCCATGCCGGGGAACAGGGGCTCTTCGGCAGCGAAGAGGAGACCATCATTCGGCCGGCCATCGACCGGGCGCAGCAAGCGGGCATCTTGGCCAGCGGTCCACACAGCGCCGACACCCTCTTCTATTTTGCCGCCCGAGGCGATTATGACGCCGTGGTCTGCATGTATCACGATCAGGGATTGATTCCGCTCAAATTGTTGCACTTCGATGATGCCGTCAACGTTACCCTCGGCCTGCCGATCATCCGGACCAGTGTCGATCACGGAACCGCCTACGACCTGGTCGGCAGTGGCCGCGCCAGCATCGCCAGCCTGCAGGCCGCGATCAGTATGGCCGACCGTATGTCCGACAGCCTCAATTCCTGAAAGTCTGTGTCCAGATGATAGAAAAAATCAGCATCCACGGTGCCCGCGAACATAATCTGAAAAATATTGACATCGATATCCCCCGCGATCAACTGGTCATTATTACCGGCGTCTCGGGATCAGGGAAAAGCACCCTCGCCTTCGACACCATTTATGCAGAGGGCCAGCGGCGCTATGTCGAAAGCCTCTCGACCTATGCCAGACAATTTCTCGAGCAGATGGAGAAACCGGATGTCGATCAGATCGATGGCCTCTCTCCGGCGATCTCGATTGAGCAGAAAACCACCAGCCGCAATCCACGCTCGACGGTCGGCACCGTCACCGAAATCTACGATTATTTACGCCTGCTTTTTGCCCGCGCTGGTGAGATTCACTGTCATCGCTGCGGAGAGATCATCAGTTCCCAGACCGTAGAACAGATGGTTGACCGAATCATGCAGGCTCCGGAAAAGACCCGGATCATGGTGATGGCCCCTCTGGTGCGGGCGCGCAAGGGGGAATATCGCAAGGAGTTGGCTCAACTGCAGGCCGATGGTTTTGTGCGCGTGCGCATCGATGGCCAGATGCGCGAACTTGGTGAAGAGATCATTCTCGACAAGAAGAAACAGCACAACATTGAAGTCGTTGTTGATCGACTGGTGATCAAACCCGGGATCGAAAGTCGTCTCGCCGACTCACTTGAAACTGCGCTCAAACTGGCAGATAGCCTGGTGCGGGTGGAAGTGCCTGATGGTGAGAGCAAGCTTTATTCGGCCAAACATGCTTGCGTCGATTGTGGCCTCTCCTACCCGGAAATAACCCCACGCATGTTTTCATTCAACAGCCCCAACGGCGCCTGCTCCGACTGCAGCGGCCTTGGCACCCGCAACTATTTTGACGAAGAGCAGGTCATCCCCAACCCGAGTACCTGCCTGCGTGACGGCGCGATCGTCCCCTGGGACAGCCGCACCGGCTACTACTACCAGGCGATGCTTGAAGCCCTGGCCGAACACTATCAATTCAGTATGCGTACCCCCTTTGAAAAACTGCCCAAAAAGGTCCGTTCGATCCTGCTGACCGGCTCGGGTCGCGAGAAG
This sequence comes from Geopsychrobacter sp., assembly GCA_021647445.1. Lineage (GTDB taxonomy): Bacteria > Desulfobacterota > Desulfuromonadia > Desulfuromonadales > Geopsychrobacteraceae > Geopsychrobacter. The sequence goes on from JAKIUS010000292.1 coordinate 1,749, forward strand.
GTACGTTTCTTCTTCGATCAAGGCGAACACCGGCATCATTATGAAAAGGCCTTCGAAGGAATATTGCCGAATCTGGAGCGCCGCTACCGCGAAACCGATTCGGATGCAGTCCGCGAAAACCTTGAAAGATATATGAGCATCATCCCCTGTCCGAGTTGCAAAGGGGCGCGCTTACGCCCGGAATCACTGCATGTTCGAATTGCACAGCAAAATATCCAGCAGGTCTGCGCCATGTCGATCGCCGAGGCGACAGCTTTTTTTTGCGACCTTAGACTTCCCGCCAAACAAGCTGAGATTGCACGACGAATCTTAAAAGAGCTGCGCGAACGACTCGGGTTCTTAAGCCATGTCGGTCTCGACTATCTCTCCCTCGATCGCGCGTCAGGCACCCTCTCGGGGGGCGAGGGTCAACGCATTCGCCTAGCGACCCAGATCGGTTCTTCACTGATGGGGGTCCTCTACATCCTTGATGAACCCTCGATCGGCCTTCACCAGCGCGACAATCAACGCCTGCTCGAAACCCTCAAAAAATTGCGCGATCTCGGCAATACCGTCCTGGTGGTTGAACATGATGAAGAGACCATGCTCGCCGCCGACTACCTGATTGATATGGGCCCGGCAGCCGGGGTCCATGGTGGTGAAGTCGTCTTTGCTGGGCCACCGCAAGAGGTCATGACTTGTACGGAGTCCCTGACCGGACAATACCTCTCCGGGCGAATGAAGATCGAAATACCGGAGCAAAGACGCCGCAGCAGCCGCAAAATCAAACTTAAAGGTGCCAGCGCCAACAATCTGCAGAATATCGATGTAGACATTCCGCTCGGAGTCCTAACCTGCGTTACCGGGGTTTCAGGATCGGGAAAATCCTCCCTGATCATTGAGACCCTCTACAAGGCTCTCGCCCAGAAACTGCATCACAATCGTGAAAAGGCCGGCCCTATCACACAGATTCTTGGCCTTGAGCAACTCGATAAGGTTATCGACATCGATCAATCCCCCATCGGCCGCACCCCCCGCTCCAACCCGGCAACCTACACCGGAGCCTTCACCGATATCCGTGAGCTTTACGCGCAGCTTCCCGAAGCTAAAATTCGTGGCTATAAGCCGGGACGTTTCTCTTTCAACGTTAAGGGTGGTCGCTGTGAAGCCTGCCGTGGAGACGGAATCGTGCGTATTGAAATGCACTTTTTACCCGATGTTTATGTTGAATGTGAGATATGCAAGGGAGCACGCTACAATCGCGAAACCCTCGAAGTGAAATACAAGGGCCAGAGTATCGCCGACCTGCTCGACATGACGGTCAATCAGGCCAGCCGTTTTATGCAGAACCTGCCGCGCATCAACCGGAAATTAGAAACCCTGCGCGATGTAGGCCTGGGCTATATCAAACTGGGACAGAGCGCCACCACCCTCTCGGGTGGCGAAGCGCAGCGGGTCAAGCTTTCGCGTGAACTGACCAAACGTGCCACCGGACGCACCATCTACATCCTTGACGAACCGACCACTGGGCTGCATTTTGCCGATATTCATAAGTTGCTGGAGGTCATCAACCGCCTGGTTGAAGCCGGTAACACCGTCGTGGTCATTGAACATAATCTCGACGTCATCAAAACGGCCGATCATGTCATCGATCTCGGCCCAGAAGGGGGTAAAGGCGGAGGCCAGGTCATCATCTGCGGAACCCCGGAGCAGGTTGCGAACTGCCCCGCATCATACACCGGTCAGTTTCTCACCCACTATCTGCCTAATGCCGGATAAGTGGCGATATCACCACAAACCCCTAAAAAAGTGACGTTTTTTTTCACTACTGGTGTCAATTCCTGGCAGTTTTTGCTTCATGAGTTTCGACTTTTTACACCCAGAAAAAAAATATCTATCGCTAACACCCTAAAAGAACAGACTGGATTTGATTCCTTTCCCTCGATCTCCTTCAAGGCAGCACTA
>JAKIUS010000293.1 GCA_021647445.1 Geopsychrobacter sp.
GAAGAATGGATAAAATTACCGGTCGAAGTGACGACATGTTGATTATCCGCGGCGTCAATGTTTACCCCTCGCAGATCGAATCGGTGATTCTCAAACGTGCAGGAGTCTCACCTCACTACATGGTCGTTGTCGAGCGTAAAGGTGCGATGGACTCCCTGCGGATCAAAATCGAGGTCACTGAGGAGTTTATGGTCAAGGCGGCGGCCGACATCCTCAAGGGAGCTGAATTTGACATTCTCGAAGATGTCGCCATCGTACACAGCAAAAAACGCAACCTGCAGCAGGATATAAAAGATGTGATCGGGATCAGTGTTGAAATTCAACTGGTCCCACCTGGCAGTATTGCCCGCAGTGAAGGCAAGGCCAAGCGGATTGAAGATCGTCGTAAAGATTGAGTAAGGGGTCTAAAAAGAGCAGACCAGCAGACTCGTTGGGATCATTTATCAGGTTTCCACACAGGAACCAGTTTTCAAAAAGGAAGATTTTGATGAAGAAAATAATTTCCGGCAATGAGGCCATTGCCCTGGGTTTTGGGGATGCAGGGGGTGTTTTCGCCTCCGGTTATCCTGGGACACCAAGTACCGAAACCCTCGAAGAGGTTGCCCGTTTGGGGGATGTTTACTGCGAATGGGCTGCCAATGAAAAAGTCGCGCTTGAAGCGGCAATTGGTGGATCGATTGCCGGGGGCCGCTCCCTGTCGACTATGAAGCATGTCGGGGTCAACGTGGCCGCCGATCCGCTGATGACCCTGACCTACACCGGGGTCAATGCCGGACTTGTTCTGATGGTGGCCGATGATCCGGGCATGCATTCTTCGCAGAACGAGCAGGACAGCCGCAACTACGCGAAGTTTGCCAAGGTGCCGATGCTCGATCCGTCCAATTCGCAGGAAGCCTACGATATGGTGCGGGCCGGGTTTGAAATTTCCGAACAGTTTGATACGCCGTTGATGCTACGCACCACCACTCGCATTGCCCATGCCAAGGGGGTGGTTGTTCCGCAGGAGAAACGCGCGCCGCAGATCGGCGAATGGGTCAAGGATGTACCGAAATATGTCATGCTGCCCAACTTTGGTAAGATCAAGCATGTCAAGGTCGAGGAGCGGTTGCTCAAACTGCAGGAGTTCGCCGAGACCACGCCATTAAATCGGGTCGAGATGGGCGATAGCGAGATCGGATTTATCACCTCCGGGGTCGCCTACCAGCACGTGCGTGAGGCCTACCCCAATGCTTCGATTCTGAAGCTGGGCCTGGTTCATCCGCTGCCCGAGCGCAAGATTCGCGAATTTGCCGGCAGTGTCAAGCGCCTGGTGATTGTTGAAGAGATGGATGCGATCTTCGAAGAGCAGATTCGCGCCATGGGCATCGAGGTTGCGATCGGCAAGAATAAATTGCCGCTCTGCGGTGAGATTAACGCCGATCTGATCCGTGCCGCCTTAGGCGAAAGCACCACCGAGGTTGCCGGGCCGGTCGAAGGTCTGCCGCAGCGCCCGCCAGTCTTCTGTCCGAGCTGTGCTCACCGGGGCCTGTTTACCATCCTCAGCAAGCTTAAGACCTTCGTCTCCGGTGATATCGGCTGCTACACCTTGGGTGCGTTACCGCCCATGGGGGCCATGCACTCGGTTATTGACATGGGTGCCAGTATCAGCGCCGCTCACGGCATGGCCAAGGTCAACGCCTTAGCCGGTCGCACGGAGAAACCGGTGGCGGTGATCGGCGATTCAACCTTCTTTCACTCCGGCATCACCGGTCTGTTGAGCATGGCCTACAACGGCGGCAATGCCCTGGTCATCATCATGGATAACCGCACCACCGGCATGACCGGCGGCCAGGAGAATCCTGGTAGTGGCAACACCCTGCAGGGGGTCGCCGCCAAGCAGGTCGAAATCGCCCCGCTGGTCAGGGCGCTCGGCATCGAAAATGTCGCCGAGTTAGATGCTTACGATCTTAAGGCGACCGAAGCGGCGATCAAAAAGGGCCTTGAAACCCCCGGCCCCTACGTGTTGATCGATAAGAATCCCGGCATCCTGCGCTACAAGATCCGCAAACCCGCCATCAAGGTCGACCAGGAGAAGTGCACCGGTTGTCGGGCCTGTCTCAAGGTTGCCTGCATGGCACTGGGTCTGACCGCCAGCGCAGAGAAGCAGAAGGTGCGGGTTGATCCCAACGTTTGCAACGGCTGTGGGGTCTGCGCGCAGATGTGTAAATTCGATGCCATGCATCCAATTGAGGGAGAGAATAATGCAAATCTTTAATATCGTTATTGCCGGAGTCGGTGGTCAGGGGGTGCTGATGGCCTCCAAGGTGCTGGCCGAGAGTGCCCTGGCCAGCGGCATGGATGTCAAGCAGACCGAGGTTCACGGCATGGCGCAACGTGGCGGCAGTGTCATCAGCTTCGTGCGCATTGGGGACAAGGTCAACTCGCCGGTGGTGATGCCGGGTAGTGCCGATCTGCTGATCTCCTTTGAGCCGCTGGAAGCCTTGCGTTATATCCATTATCTGAAGCCGGGCGGGCGACTGATCTACAACAAGGTCTCGATCAATCCGAGCACCGTCGCCGCTGGACTTGCCGTCTATCCGGATGATGTCGAAGAGCAGATCACCGCAGTCTGTGACAAGGCCAAGGGGATCGAAGCACTCTCCATCGCCCGTGAAGCCGGGAACGGCAAGGCGGTCAATATGGTGATGGTCGGCACGGTGATGAAGCATCTGCCGCTTAAAGAAGAGATTATTACTGAGGTGGTCAAGCAGGTTTCACGGGATAAAGGGGTCGAGGTCAACCTGAAAGCCTTAGCCGGCGGGGCGGCCGCCTGAGTTTCTGTCCGGAAACCGCCCTTTTTCGCAATCTCGGAGTCAATTAGGAGAGAGTCATGAAACTGAAGCAGATATCGATATTCCTTGAGAATTCTCCGGGTCGCCTCTATGAAGCGACCGAGGCCTTAGGGGCGGCCGGGCTGAATTTGCGCTCCCTCTCTATTTGCGATGTCTCAGGGTTCGGGGTGTTAAGGGTGCTGGTCTCCGATGTCGCCAGGGCGCGTCAGGTCATCATGGAGAAGCAGTTGCCAGCGCGGGTCGATGAGGTGGTGGCGGTCGAGATTGTCGATACTCCCGGCAGTCTGGCAAAAACCTTGAAGTTGCTGATGGAAAACCAGGTCAATGTCGACTACATGTATGCCCTGGCGGGGACCTCATCGGGAAAAGCGGTAATGGTCTTCTGCTTCAGCGATAACGATCTGGCGATTGAACTGCTCAATGACCTGTGTACCTGGGAAAAAACCAAACCGCTTTACGAACGCATCATCCGCGAACTGAACGAACTGAGTTCCCGGCCTCGACTCACGCAGGCGGAAGCGGAAAAGTTCAACAAGCTCAGAGAAGCCGAAGAGATTGTCATGGCCCTAAAAGACCAGATCGACTCGGCTGTGGCCTCGCAACGCAGTCAGGAATTCTATGACCTCGATCAGTACATGGAAAACCTCAAGATCATGGACGTCTGGCTGGATAATATTTTAGCGCCGTATTATCCCTCGCAGTTGACGGTTATTGGTAGCCAGATGCGGTTTTCTCCGTACTCTTCTCAAGAGGTGATCGACTCTTTCAATCACCCGGAAGAAAATTTCTTTTATGATTTGTACGAGCAATGGTATCTGCCGGGCATTCTGGCAGAGGACATCGAAATTATCGGCAT
>JAKIUS010000294.1 GCA_021647445.1 Geopsychrobacter sp.
TGGCAGCATTCATTTGTGGTTGTCGGCGCTGCATCGGAGCGGTTGTGAGAATTTTTTTGCCCAGTTTTTTGCCCAGCAGGTAGCTGATGAGATCGCCGCCAAAGGCACCGAATGTACTGACCAGAATAACCAACAACAGGTCTCCTTTGCCGTGGGCGGCGAGAAAGCCTGTGAAGACAATCAGAGTGCTGCCTGGCATGGCCAGCCCCAACAGCGGCAAAGACTCGAAGAGTGCGACCAGGGCAATCAGCAGAAGGTACCCACCGCCAACGGGGAGTACTGTTATGAGTTGCTGTATCCAATCAGTCATGGTTCTGTTTTGTCACCTGGGGTAAAGAGGCGGAGCCAGACATCAAAAATCTGCCCTTTCTCCGGTCCGTAATGCAGGAGCCCAGCACGAACTTCGGCCGGTCGTTTTTCGCGCTGGCGATCGCGTGAATTTTTAGAGAAAAAAAGATCCGCAAAGCAGATAATTTTTTCTTCTAAGGTCTCGGGAAGCATGTTGCGCCGGGGCAGTGGAAGCGCCTGGGCGATAATCTCGGCGGCGGTCAGACCGATGCCAATGTGACGCTCACAAACGCGCGCATGACGTGGCAACCCCTCTGCTTTAAGTATCTCTGCTCCTTTGATGCCGTGGGCAAGGTAGGGGAGGTCTCCATAGCAAAAGAGTTCGGGGAGATGGGTGTAGATCATGCCGATATCGTGAAGCATGGCGGCTTCAGCGATGAAATCAACATCGATTGCGGCCGATAGTCTGATGTCGCGCGCAATGATTATCGCTTTGCGTGTGACCAGGCGACTGTGGTCGAGTAATATGCTGTGCGCTTTTGGCGATTTTGCGTAATATTTTCTGATCAGATCAGCGGGGCGGATGTTGGGCATGGAGAACTGGCCTCATAGGTTAAGTCGTTTGGAGAAGGTTGTCGGTCTTCCCTGGGCGATGTTAAAGCCGGGGAAAACGGGTCAATGTGCCGCCGGTTCATGGCAGGCCCGACCGGCGGTTAGTGCGAAAGTATTACAAATTTCAAAATAATTTTTTCTATGCTCGGTAAAAGTTGCGTGTAATCTTCTTTGGTGAGTTTAAAGTTTAGCAGGTATGAGTGCTGTCTCCCCATAATGGCTAACAGGATGCTCTGGTTGGCATCGGTCGAAAGGTTCAGTCGGAGTGCCGTCCCCGCAGGGTGCTCAAATTTGAAGGGCGTGTCCGGTATCTCATCGCCTGTTTCCCTGCCTTGATTTAAGAGTGTCTGCTGCAGGATTGAAAGATCCGTCTCTGGCAAGGTTTTGATCGATAGGCTGTTCTCTCCACCATTGGATCCCGGGATCAGCCATTGAACAACATCAGGGTGATATTTGGGGGAGGAGACAGGGATATGTTTTCGTTGCCAGCTAACGGGGATGACAAGTGACAATTCCTGCCTTAAATCGATGTAGGCTACTTCGGCTCCAACTGAAGCTGTTTCGGTTGCTTTGGTGGTGCTGCATGCGCAGAGGGTTAGTGATAAGGCAACGATTATAAATGTGCTGTGCCAGCGTTTGGCATTTCGGGATAATTTCACAATTAATAGCCTTTAGGCGGAAGTCGAAAAGTATTTTGTTGTCATGATATCAACGAACTTGGTTTGCGACCAGTGTTCATGTTGACCTGTGAATTGATGGGTATGGCGATTTAAGGTATTTAGTCCTTGTCGCGGGGCCTGTCTATTCGTTAAAATATTAAGGATTTCAAGTTGTTTTGTTTCTTGCCATGGAATTGAACCCTTATGCTGGTTGTTGAAAATCTCAATTCGGTTGAAAGTCTACAACAGGGCACGGCTGTTGCTCTGGGTAATTTTGACGGCGTTCATCTTGGGCATCGAGATATCTTTCGGACGTTGGTTCTTCGTGCGCGTGAACTCGAGGTTCCTTCTCTGGTCTATACGTTTGAACCGCACCCTTTAAAGGTTCTAACGCCCAAACGCGCCCCTCTCTTGCTGAATACAAGCGATGAGAAGGTTCGTTTGATTGCCGCTTCTAATATCGATATTCTGGCCCGCATCCCTTTCTCCGCCGATCTTGCGTCTTGTGAAGCTGAAGACTTTGTGCAGGATATTCTGATCCGACAATTACGCGTGCGCGCGATTGTTGTCGGTTACGATTTTGCCTTTGGCCGCAATCGCAAAGGGACGGGGACATTTCTGCGTGCACAGGGCGAGCGCTACGGGTTCAGCGTCGATGTTTTGCAGCCGGTCGGAGATGATGGACGCCCATATAGTTCCAGCCGAGTGCGTGAGCTTCTTGCTGCAGGGCAAGTAGAGGACGTTCCGGCCCAACTTGGCCGTCATTATACTCTGGCTGGTGAGGTTGTGGCCGGTGAAAAACGTGGCCGTAAAATCGGTTTTCCAACCGCGAATATCGTGACTCAAAAAGAGCAGATCCCCAAACCTGGGGTTTATGCCGTTGTTGTGCGTTTTGAGGGTCATGAGTGTCGAGGTGTTGTCAATCTGGGACACAGACCGACCTTTGGGCATAAAAAACCAACTATCGAAGTTCATCTGCTCGATTTTAAGGATGATTTATATGGCAAGGAACTGCGCCTATATTTTGTCGCGCGGATTCGCGAAGAGAAAAAATTTCCCGATGTTGTGGCGTTAATTGACGCGATAAAGAACGATATCGAAGTGGGACGTAAGTTGCTGCAAGATGTCAAAATTATTCAATATCATGAATATCTGACCAAGGATGATTGAATGATTAATGTAACAGGCAGAACTCGAGTGTTCGGTATTTTTGGTGATCCCATCGAGCACTCGCTTTCGCCGCGCATGCAGAATGCGGCATTTAAGAAGTCTGGACTGGATGCGCTCTATGTCCCTTTTCATGTCCTGCCTCAGGGATTGGCGGCTGCTGTTGCGGGGTTAGGTTCTTTGTCCGTTGGTGGGGTTAATGTCACTCTGCCGCATAAGCAGGCAATTCTTCCCTTACTCGATCGGGTCGATGCAGATGCCAGGCTTATCGGGGCGGTTAATACCGTTGTTGTGCGCGATAATCAACTTATCGGCTATAATACCGATGGTCTCGGTTTCATCCATTCTCTGAAAGAGGATCTCAGGTTTGACCCGGCCGGCAAGGAGGTACTGCTCTTCGGTGCCGGTGGGGCCTGCCGCGCTGCGGTCGTTGCGCTTTTGCGCGCGGGTATCCGCGGTCTGACCCTGGTAAATCGTAATCTGGACCGCGCGGCACAACTGGTTGAACGTATTGCGCCGCATTTTCCGGAGCAAGCGATACGGGTTCAGGGATTTAAGGACCCTGCTTTTCACGAACGCCTCAGTCAGGCTGATCTGATTGTGAATACCACTTCCGTTGGTCTTAAGGGGGAGGAGTTAAGCTTCTGTCCTCTGCAAAAGATTAAAACTAGTGCATCTATTTACGATATGGTATATTCCATCGCTGAAACCCCCTTTGTTTGCGCGGCTAAGCAGCGTGGACTTGCTGCGGTTGACGGTCTTGGTATGTTAGCCGGGCAGGGGGAAGAGGCCTTTTTGCTCTGGTTTGGGATGCGGCCGGTGAAGGGGTTGATGAAAAATTGCTTGGTGAAATTGCGAGAGACAAACTCTTGACGGAGGGGTCGGGATTATAATGAGTACCAATCGCCTTGGAGAACTGCTGATCCGCAATCAACTGATCACTGATGATCAGTTGAA
>JAKIUS010000295.1 GCA_021647445.1 Geopsychrobacter sp.
TAAAGCTGAAAGCGACCGGATTTAATATCGCCATAAAATGTTCCCCAATCATAACTACGAATATCAATTTCTACTCCAACGGCTTCTAACTGACTTTGAATTACTGTCGCTAAGCGTATGCGAAATGGATCATTCGATGTTTTATAACTCAGCTCTAAAGGGCTATCTCTATCGTATCCGGCTTGCCTTAATAACTCTCGAGCTAATTGAGGATCATGCTTATAAGCCTCTAATTCGGTGTTACTAGCCCAATGGTCATCACTTAGCAGTGTGTTAGCAGGCCGAGCAGATTCTTGAAACAAGAACTGGATAATCTCTTTTTTATTTAAGGCATGTGCCAATGCTTGCCTAACCAAGGGATTTGCCAAGCGCTTAGACTGCATATTCAAGCCAAGATAAGTGAAATTTGACCCTCGGCTACGCGTAACATTAATGCCCTGTGATTGATCAAGATAGAGGTCAAGCAGCCGGGTGTTTTGTTGCAACTCTTGCGGCAGCGCCGCTTTGAGGTTGCCGGCGGCCAGGGCGACAGCCTGGGCAGAGCGGCGCACATGCAGAGAGACGATCAGGATTTTCATCGATTATCAGCCTGTCGGGGGAGGATCACTAAGGTGGCGATCGGAGATGGTATAACCGTGTCGGGCGAAGGTTTTCTGATAGGCAGCAAACTCATGCTTGAGGTGATCGAGGGTGGTTTGATAACCATATTCCATCACCAGACGGCGCGACTCAAAGCTCATGGGGCTCTGCAGAAAAAGCAGTGGCTCGTCCGCTTTTGGTTCAATCAGCAGAATGTCGACCTTCGGGTGCTCTCGCCGATATCCCTCCAAGGCCAGTGCCAGACGTTCACGTCCTTCGATGCGCTGCGACTGTTCCCAGACGAAACTGACTCCTAAATCGGTAATACTGGCACATTTGCCCGAAGAGAGTGATGGCAGGCAGCTGTGTTGACGATCATTGCGGATCGGGACCCGTGGGTTGATAGCAATGATTAGTTCGGCGCGCCGTTCGATGGCTAGATCGATATGGCCCACCCGCCCGGTAGAGCCATCGATATAGTGGCTGTTGCCGATGCGGTGGGGTTGGAAGAAGACCGGAATCGCGCAGGATGCGGTAATCGCCTGGCAGATATGCTGCGAGCGATAGCCCTCATCACCGAAGACGATGCGGTCGCCGAGATCAATGTCGAATGCCGGAATATAGAGTTCGGCGGACAGGTTATAGAAATTATCGATCAGGCCCTCGTCGGCAAAGGCGCGGCACAGGTAGCGTTGCAAGGGGTCGATGGAGAAGAACCCCGCCGGGAATTGTTCCTGTAGTATATAGAGCAGATCGCTGGTGCCGAGATGTTTTTGTCGCCGATAGTAAGTACTTGCACTGGTGGCGAAATTTTTTAAAATACGTCCCGCCGTAAACAGCAGTTGACGCTTGTTGATGCGATAGATATCGGAGCGGGAGAAGTTGAAGGGCCCCTTTTCGTCATTGATTATGGTTTGATAAATACGCGCCGGAGGCACACGGTTCGCGAGTAACGACGCAATAACCGATCCGGCACTGATGCCGATATAGGCATCAAACTGACAGGTAGCGCATCGGCCGCGTAGCATTTTATCGAATGCGGTCAGACAGCCAACTTCCCAGGCCGCGCCCATGATGCCGCCCCCCATCAGGACCATGGCTGTTTTGCGCTGTTTTTTCGGTAGTTTAAGCGTTTGTCTACCCCTTTTTCAGGCGAACTTTGATCTGTGGTTTGCCCTTGCTGCAGTCGACAATGAATTCGATCGGACGATCACCGAATCTCTGTTGAACCTTTTGGCGTTGCGCCGCCAGAAATTGATCGACCCTTTCACGCGTCAGCGCCGGTCCTGTTTGGCCGCATTGTTCACGGGCTGCGCTTAGGTCCTTAAGTAGTTGATCGATTTCATCGACCGCCTTTGGCTGGACCGGTTGGCTTTTTGGCGCGGTTTGTTCGGCACATATCGGCGGTGCTGGTTTTTTTGACAGGTGACGGTGATATTTTCCTTCATCCATCAGGCGCAAAATTCTATCCCAATACTGGGAATAGGAATAGAAGCGTGAGGCCAGTCCCTGATAACGGAACTTGATATCGGTCTGAAAGATCGGGCGGTTGGTGAAATGACGAATCTGCTTGGCAAGTTCAACGCGATCACGCTGCGGTTCACGTTTTTCGACCCCGGCGAAATATTGCTCATAACGGATTTCAAGCTCTTTCATTTCGAGCTGGATTTCACTTAGTGTCTGATCAAGTTTGCGCCGTTCATCCATGCCCGTTGCCCTCTGTAGGGTAAAACTATACTTGGGATGTGAGAAATTGTAAATAAAAACGCGGCTCAGGGGGTTAAGTCGCAACTTGTCTTGACTTAGAAAGTGGGATTTCGAGATAATCAGATGTTTTTCTCAAAATCTGAATAGTAGATGGAAGGGGTTTAATCTGTGAAGAATTTCGCTACGGTTATCCTGGCTGCGGGCAAGGGGACACGAATGAAGTCGGCGCGCGCCAAGGTGCTGCATGAGGTCGCCGGTCAGCCTTTGCTCTTTTATCCCGTGCAGGCGGCAAAAGCGGCCGGGTGCAAACAGTTTACGGTGGTGGTGGGGCATCAGGGAAGAGAGGTCGAAGCGGCGCTTGCTGAACAACAGGTTGATTGCGTCTGGCAACGTGAACAGTTGGGGACCGGCCATGCTCTGTTGTGCGCTGCAGAGACTCTGTCCGGATTTCGCGGTGAGCTGTGGCTGCTCTGTGGTGATGTGCCACTTTTGTCGACGGCGTCGATCGAAAGACTGTTAGCCGTGCATCGCCAGGAGAACGCAGCGGTGACCGTGCGTACGGCGCACATGGAGAAGCCGCAGGGTTACGGACGGATTCTTCGTCAGGGTGAGGATGTTTGTCGCATCGTCGAAGAGAAGGATGCCAACGCCGCCGAACGCGCGATTTGTGAAGTCAATACCGGCACCTATGTGTTCGATGCCGAGTTTGTGTTTTCGGTGCTGCCGCAACTCGGCAAGGAGAATGCCCAGGGCGAATACTATCTGACCGATGTGGTGGCAGCGGCCACAGCCGCCGGACGCAAGGCCCGGGCGGTCTGTCTGGAGGATGCCAGCGAGGCTCTGGGGATTAATGATCGCGTGCAGTTGGCCGAGGCGAGTCGCCTGATGCGTCAGCGCATTAATCAACGCTTGATGTTGGCGGGGGTGACTTTTGTCGACCCTGAAACCACCTATGTCGATAATCAGGTCGAGATCGGTCAGGATAGTCTTCTCCATCCGGGGGTTTTTCTGCGTGGTAAAAGTATTATCGGTAGTCATTGTCTCATTGAAAGTGGGGTGCAGGTTGACAGTTCGCAGATCGCCGATCATGTTCACTTAAAGAGCGGCTCGGTGATCGAAGAATCATTGGTCGGTGTTAATTGTAAAATCGGGCCGATGGCCCACCTGCGTCCTGGCACAGAATTGCTCGGAGATAACAAGATCGGTAACTTTGTCGAGACCAAAAAAGCGCGGTTTGAGGAGAAGTCGCAGGCCAGTCATTTGACCTATATCGGTGATGCCGAAGTCGGTAAAAATGTCAATTTTGGTTGTGGCACCATCACCTGCAACTACGACGGGGTCAACAAGCACAAGACGATTATCGAGGATGATGTCTTTG
>JAKIUS010000296.1 GCA_021647445.1 Geopsychrobacter sp.
AGAAAACCAGAAAAAGGGGCGCTTCCTTATCGGAAGCGCCCCTTTTTCTGGTCAGTTGCGGAAGCGTTTGAGTAGATCGGCATAAGCATCGATGCGACGATCACGCAAGAATGGCCAAATTCTGCGCACCTCTTCACTGCGTGCCAAATCGATTTCTATGAATAGGGTTTCGGTCTGCTGACCGGTTTGACCGAGCATCTCCCCCTGCGGGCCACAGGCAAAACTGTGGCCCCAGAAATCGATCTGTCCGTCCCCCTCGCACGCTCGTTCCGTACCGCAACGATTTATGGCAACAAGTGGCAAGCCGTTGGCGATTGCCTGTCCACGTTGAACGATCTGCCAGGCCTCGAGTTGACGTTTTTGTTCGGCCTGTGAGTCAGCTGGGTCCCAGCCGATGGCGGTCGGGTAGATCAAAATTTCAGCCCCGGCCAAGGCCATTAAGCGTGCGGCTTCGGGAAACCACTGATCCCAGCAGATCAGAACCCCCAGTTTCCCCAACGATGTTTGTACGGGATTAAGGCCAAGATCCCCCTCGGTAAAATAAAACTTTTCATAAAACCCCGGATCGTCCGGAATGTGCATCTTCCGGTAGCAACCGGCAATTGAGCCATTTGTCTCAAGTACGACAGCGGTATTGTGGTAGAGGCCGCTGCAGCGTTTTTCGAACAATGAGAGCACCAGGACAATATTAAGTTCAGCGGCGAGTCTGGAAAAATAATCGGTTGATGGTCCTGGAATGGTTTCGGCAAGGTCGAAGCACGCGATTTTCTCGGTCTGGCAGAAATAGAGGCTGTTATGTAGTTCTTGCAAGAGCACTAGTTGCGCCCCTGATTGGGCTGCGTGCCGAATCTTTTGGGTTGTTGCCGCGATATTTTTATGGCGCTCAGCAAAAGCTGTCTGCTGCAGCAGGGCGGTCTTAATTTTCATGGCAAAACTCCCTTCGGCAATTGCATGGTTATGCAGTGCAACGAACCGTGTTGTTCGATCAAGGCGCGACAATCGATGGGGATAATCGCTCTATCGGGAAATGCTTTACCGACAGAGATCAGCGCAGCAGAGTCGGCAGGGTCTGCATAAGTCGGGACTAACACCGCCTGATTAATAATCAGAAAGTTAGCGTAGGTGGCAGGTAGACGGTTATGCTGAGCATCGTAACAGGCTTGAGGCCATGGGAGTTCAAGGAGTCGATAAGGACCTCCGTTGTTGCACCTCAACCGGCTCAGTTGTTCGCGCAGCTTGGCGAGAGTGGAGAAGTTGGGATCTTCAGGGTCATCGCACCCCTGAAAGACGATGGTGTCAGCGGTGGCAAAGCGGGCCAGAGTGTCGATGTGGCTGTCGGTATCATCCCCTTTTAGGGCTTCGACCTTGAGCCATAGAACACGTTGTACCCCCAAAACCTCCTTCAGCCTACCTGCTATTTCTTGTCGGGAAAGTTGCGGGTTCCGATTCTTTTCGAGTAAACAGTTCTCTGTGGTCATCAGGGTGCCATTGCCGTCGGATTCAATACTTCCGCCCTCAAGAACGAGATCGACTGTGTTGAGATCCGTGTGGCCGAATGCACCGAGAGAGCTGAGCCCTTGGGTTAGACGATTATCGAGATTTGCACAGAATTTATTCCCCCAGCCATTAAAAATGAAGTTCTGCAGCTCAATCCCCTGTTCGGTTTCAATGGCCAATGGGCCAAAATCTCTGGCCCAGGTATCATTGCAGGGGAGCTCGTAACAAGAGATCGAATTCAGGTCAATATTGTAAGCGGCTAGCTGGGGCAGGGTTGCTTCAATCGAGGGCACAATTAATACCACCGTTTCAAACCTTGTGATCGCACGAATGATTTCAGCGAAGGTCTGCTGCGCGACTTGTAACTGGCCAGCCCAATCGGTTCCGGCATGGGGCCAGGCGAGAAGTACGCCGTCCTGCTTCTCCCCTTCGGCGATTAATCGACGTTTTGAAATTGGGATCATTTGTTTGTCAGCCAATGAGCAGGGTGTGGTCAAGTACAGGTTTACAGCCGATGATAACAAGGAGAGGGCCACCCCTTTTTGTTAAGAGGTGGCCCAAAATCAATAGGTCTTTGGGATTGATCTTAAGCGCAGATAGTGACTTTTTCAATCAGCACAGCTTCATTCGGCACATCCTGATGCGGTCCTTGGTTGCCGGTTGCAACCTTGGCAATGGCATCAACGACGTCCATGCCCGCAGTGACTTTGGCGAAGACTGCGTAGCCGTAAGCGTTGGCCGCCTGACCTTTGTGGTCCAGAAATTCGTTATCGGCCAGATTTATGAAAAACTGACTCGTGGCACTGTCGACCACCTGGGTACGCGCCATAGCCAAAGTGCCACGAACGTTTTTCAAGCCATTGGAGGCTTCGTTCTTAATTGGTGATTTGGTGTCCTTTTGTTGCATGTCGGTGTTAAAACCTCCACCCTGAATCATAAAGCCAGGGATGACACGATGGTAAATTGTGCCGTCATAGGCACCATCTTTGGTATAGGCAAGAAAGTTTTCGCTACTGATCGGTGCGTTTTCAGCATCAAGTTCAATGGTAATCTCACCCATGCTGGTCTGTATGATAACTGAAGTGTTCTGACTCATTTGGTGACTCCTGGCTCTGATAAAATAAAGTGAAAAATTGAAGGCAGAAAATTCGGTAAACTCTGCTTCTGTTGTTGTCTGTTTTGATGGAAAAGACCGAGTCGCCAGACTGATAGACATGGTACAGGCAACTTCAGAGGGGCAAGATGACTGATTCGCGGCAGGCTGTCAATAGTTGTCCCGTGGTCAGGCTTGGGCGAGAAGGTTTTCCAGGCTGTCAATCAGGATCATCATATCGGGGAGTGGCTTGAGCATGACGCTCTTCGGTGTCATGCCGAGATCGATCAGTTCCTCTGAAAGATGATAGCCCGCCGAACCGGTATGAATTAAAAAATGGAGGTGAGGTTGTAACTTGTGCGCAAGGGGAATCATGGTGTCACCACTCATGCCCCCCAAACGTAAATCTGCAACAACCGCATCAAGGGGTTGTTGTTTGAGAATCTCCAACCCCTCTTCGGCACTCGAAGCCGCAGTCACCTTGAAGTCGAAATCTTCGAGAAATTCTGTCAGACTTTCGCGGATGGAAGGTTCATCATCTATGACAAGTACACGACGTTGCACCATTGTCCCCCATAACCGGCATTGATCAAATTATGCACAATTCCGACTTTAGCACATTGTTTTATTAAGATAAAACTTTATCTTTAAACTTAAAATTTTTAGGTGGCAATATTATTTTCTATTTTTAACTTCATGATCAGTCGATAAAAGAGCCAAAGAGTGCTGGGCTTAGGATGGTTATCCCTGTTGTGGATTATTGCTTATGGGTAACAGGATATTGAATCGGGCACCCTCGTTTGGTGCGCTCTCAACGTTGAGTTGACCCAGATGGCTTTCGGTGATGATGAAATAAGAGACAGAGAGTCCCAGACCGGTACCCAGGCCGACGTCTTTGGTCGTGAAGAAGGGTTCAAATATTCTCTTCTGGGTTTCAACGTCGATACCTGGGCCATTATCTGAGATCGTACTTAATAGATTGTTCTCCTGTCGTGAGGTCATAAGTTCAATTCGTGCTGATGTTGTCATGTCGGTTGTCGCTGACATCGCTTGAGCTGAATTTTGGATCAT
>JAKIUS010000297.1 GCA_021647445.1 Geopsychrobacter sp.
CAAAGGGGGATTTAAGGTCGATATTGCTGTCGATCCCCTCGAAGGAACCAACATCTGTGCCAATGGGACCAACGGAGCCATCGCGACCATTGCCATGGCACCAACCGGCGGTTTTCTGCATGCTCCCGATATGTACATGGATAAAATTATCACCGGCCCCGCCGGTCATGGCGCCGTCGATATCGACAAAAGCGCCGGTGAGAATGCTCTGCAATTGGCGAAATCCAAAGGGTGTGATGTCAGGGATTTAATGGTTGTCCTGCTCAACCGACCACGCCATCAAAAAGCGATAAATGAGCTGCGCGAAGTCGGTGTCAGAATCCAGTTGATTGAAGATGGCGATGTGGCCCCGGCAGTTGCGACCGGCATTGATGGCCGTGGAATCGACATGGTTCTCGGAACCGGTGGAGCCCCCGAAGGGGTATTGACTGCGGCTGCGGTCCGCTGCTTTGGCGGCTTTATGCAGGGTCGCTTGATCTTCACCAGTGACGAAGAACGCGCGAGAGCACGCACCATGGGAATCGACAATCTGGATCGTACCTACCTGGCTGAAGAGTTAGCCAAGGGCGATGTTTTCTTTGCCGCCACCGGCATCACCAATGGTGAGTTGGTCCAGGGTGTACGTTATTTTGCCGGCGGCGCACGCACCCACACGGTCGTCATGCGCTCGGCCAGCCGTACGGTACGTTTCATTGAAACCCTGCACTATTTTGACTATAAGCCAGGCTTCACAGATTAAATTCAAACCTGCACAACCAGGCTGTTGTGCCCTTTGTTATATATAGCCCGCAAGACATATGAAACGGGCAGACTGGAGAGAAAAAAAGATGGCGATCATCACAATTTCCCGCGAGATGGGTAGCGGTGGCATCCCTATCGTCCAGCAAGCAGCCCAGGAACTGGGGTACAGCCTTATCGACGGTGAAGCAATCGAAGATATTGCACCGCAATACGGTTTAACACGCGAAGTATTGAGTCAAATTGATGAGAAGCCCCCGGCCTTTATTGAACACCTCGACCGCCAGATAGAACTGGGAATGCACCGCATTCAATTGATTGTACTTGAGCAGGCCCTCAAGGGTGATGTCCTTATCTATGGCCGTGGCGGACAGGATTTACTGAAGGGGATCGATAATGTCTTTCGGGTGCGGGTGATTGCCCCCTTCGACCTGCGTGTCGAACGCTGGGCCGAACGAGAATGGATCGATCCAGAACTGGCTTACTCACTGGTCCGCAAAAGCGATCAACAGCGCGCGGGGTTCATCAAATATTACCACGACCGCGACTGGGATGATCCGATCCACTACGACCTGATTATCAATACGGCAAAACTGAGTGAAGAGACCGCAATTCGCCAGATTATCACCGGCGTAAAAGACGAAAATCTACTGCAGTTAAAGTCGCAGTCGAAAAATAGATTACGTGACCTGATCATTCAGAAAAAAATCCAGATCACCCGCCTGGCAGATGAGCGCATTGAAGATCTGACCTTCAAGATCAGCGTCAATGATGGTCATGTCACCATGGAAGGACATGTTTACAGTGAAGCGGAGCAGACGGCCGCCATCGATGATGCCAAGGCAACAGAGGGCGTTAGTGAGGTGACCGCAAACCTGAAAATTGTCGGATATAGATCCGTCCCACAGGACCACTGACAACCACTATAAATTAAATGATGCGGTCCTTAAAAAAAGTGACTGCACCACCGGGCACAGGAGAAGTTTCAATGGCTGGACACAGTAAATGGGCGAACATCAAACACCGTAAAGGCGCTCAGGACGCTAAACGGGGTAAAATTTTCACCAAACTGATCAAAGAGATCACCATTGCGGCAAAGATTGGCGGAGGAGACCTCGACGCCAACTCTCGTTTGCGCCTGGCCGTCGATAAAGCGAAACAGGGCAACATGCCTAAGGACAATATAGAGCGTGCCATTAAAAAAGGGACGGGTGATCTCGACGGTGTGGTCTATGAAGAGGGTGTCTTTGAGGGGTACGGCCCCGGTGGCGTGGCGGTGATTGTCGAATTTATGACCGACAACCGCACCCGAACTGTTGCCGATGTGCGCCATGCATTCAATAAGTATGGTGGCAGTCTCGGTGTCAGTGGCTCGGTTGCCTTCATGTTCGACCGCAAGGGACAGATTGTCTTCGGTGAAGATGCAGATTTTGATGCCATTTTCGAAGCCGCACTTGAAGCGGGCGCTGAAGATGTCAAGGAAGATGATGGCATCATTGAGGTCGTAACCGATCCGAACGACTTTGAAACCATCCGCAATACCCTAAAAGACCAGGGCTTCAAATCCCAATCGGCCGAGGTCACCATGATCCCGCAGAACATGAACCCAGTTGAGGGCAAGCAGGCAGAATCATTAATGAAGATGATTGATGTCCTTGAAGACAACGACGATGTTCAAAATGTTCACGCCAACTTCGATCTTTCAGACGAAGAGATGGAAAGGATTATGGGGTAAACAACGTTCGAGGCACGCGGTGCGATGTTCGATGTTGAACTCCGAATATCGCACCTTGAACGTCGCACCACGACGTTATGATCATTCTAGGCATCGATCCGGGAACCCGGGCAACTGGCTACGGCTTGCTTGAACAGCAGGGGAATCGCCTGCTCCATCTTGACAACGGTGCCATCATAACCCGCAGCGGTTCCCCTCTGGCCGAGCGCTTGCTCCTGATTTACACCCAGCTCGAAGAACTTATTCTGAACTTCCAACCGGATGCGGTTGCCGTTGAGCAAGTTTTCGTCGCCAAGAATGCCGCATCGGCCCTCAAACTCGGCCATGCGCGTGGAATCGCGCTACTGACAGGGGTTAAAGCCGGGTTACCGGTTGCCGAATATACGGCATTACAGGTCAAGAGTGCCGTAGTCGGTTACGGGCGGGCGTCAAAACTTCAGGTCCAACAGATGACGCGTACCCTGCTTTGCTTACCTGAGATAGCCCAAGAGGACGCATCGGATGCCCTTGCCGTCGCCATTTGTCACGCTCACAGCCATCACTTAAATGCCAAAATCGCCATCCAAACAAACACAAGCGGGAGAAGAAGATGATCGCCCTTTTAAACGGTGAGATTGCACAGCGTCGTACCGAAGCGATTGTCCTTGACGTTGCGGGCGTTGGCTATCGCGTGCAGATCCCCCTTACAACCTTCTACGGGCTACCCGAACAGGGGAAGGTCCGTCTGCATATTTACACCCATGTGAAAGAGGATGCGATCAATCTGTTCGGTTTTTTATCGGCCGATGAGAAAGATTTTTTCGCGCTCCTCATCTCGGTATCGGGCGTAGGACCGAAGCTGGCAATCAATATCTTATCGCATATGGCCGCGACAGAACTGGCGGCGGCCCTAGTTGAGGGAGATATCCCCAAGCTGACAGGGATACCGGGCATCGGCAAAAAAAGTGCCGAACGTCTGATTTTGGAACTGCAAGAAAAAGCGACCAACTTTGCCTTTGCTGACGGCGCCGCAACCGGTGATCGCATAATCATGCCCAGCTCGAACCTGCGCGAGGATACGATTTCGGCTCTGGTTAATTTAGGGTACAAAGAGAATCTGGCCAAAAAAGCCGTTACGAATCTCGATATTTCCAGCGGGGCGTCTCTCGAAGAAGTCCTCAAGCAGGCCCTGCAACGACTGCGCAAAT
>JAKIUS010000298.1 GCA_021647445.1 Geopsychrobacter sp.
GAAATTGCGGGAGTATCATCAATAAAGACCTGAGTTTCACTCAGCTGCCCGGCGGCCATCGTCAGTTTTGGCCAGTCTGATTCGCCCAGATTTCCTGTCCGCAAACGTCCGGCATCAACCCGTGCTACAGAGCAAAGGAGCCGCTGCACCAATTGCTCTTTACTCATCTCGAGCGAAAAGACAACCGCCGGAACCTTTTTTTCTGAATGGGCCGTCGCGTACTCAACCAGGTTCAGGGCAAAAGCTGTCTTACCCATAGAGGGTCGCCCGGCAATGATGATCAGGTCGCCCGGCTGCAAACCAGCCGTCATTTTGTCCAGTTCGGTATAACAACTAGGGACACCGGTTACCAACTCCTTGCGCTCATAGCGTTGCTCGATATTCCGAAATGTATCTTTCAGAATATCGCGGACAGGAAAGTAGGAAGGCCGGGTACGGTTCTCGGCAATCTCGAAAATCGATTTTTCAGCATGATCGAGAATTTCTTCCATATCGCCACCCTCATAACCACTGGTGGCAATTTCGGTTGAGACATGAATCAGGCGTCGAGCAATTGATTTTTCCTTGACCAGTTTGCAGTAGTACTGAATGTTGGCTGCGGTCGGTACATAGTCAACCAGTGTCGCCAGATAACTACTGCCACCCGCTTCGTCAAGCGCCTTCTGTGATTTGAGTTGGGCAGTCAAGGTTACCAGGTCTGCGGGTTCGTTCCGCTCTGACAGGGCAATCATCGCCGCAAAAATCAATTGATGGCCACGACGGTAAAAATCCTCGGCGACCAGATGTTCAAGCGCCCGGTTAAGAGCCTCGTTTTCGAGCAACACCCCACCCAGAACCGACATTTCGGCTTCAAGGTTCTGGGGTGGCAAACGATGCCCGGCGGTCTCTTCAGTTAAGTGTGCAACAGTATCCATAGGCCTGTGAGCATAGCAAAAAGAGAGGAACTACTAAAGGGATAAAAAAGGCGGCAGATCTATCCAGATCTGCCGCCTTCTTGTCGTTATCCGCAGTCAGAAAGTCTGAGGTTCAGGCTTCCTGCTCTTCCAGAGGCTTGACGACAACCTTGATCTGGGCAACAACCCCGGCATCAAGTTTGACTTCAACCTGATGCTCACCAAGGGTCTTGATCGCTTCAGACAGCTGGATCTTCTTTCGATCAATTTCAATTCCGGCGTCAGTCAGCTTGGTCGCGATGTCCATCGAAGTGACTGAACCAAAGAGCTTGCCCTCCTCTCCGGCACGCTGGGTAAATTCACAGGCAACCTTTTCAATCCGGGCCTTGATCGCTTCGGCATCCTTGGTTGCTTTTTCGAGTTTGCGCGCCAACTGACGTTTCTGATGCTCAAGCTCTTTAACGGAAGCACGGTCGGCAACAATGGCCAACCCCTTGGGCACCAGATAATTCCGGGCGTAGCCGGGTTTTACCGAAACCTGTTCGCCAATGATCCCAAGACCATCAACATTTTCTTTTAAAATGATATCCATGACGATTCCTCCATATGATAAATCGGTTTATAAATCTTTTTTACGTGGCCGCCGGAAATCGATCCACAGATCGAAAACCCCGACCCCAGTCACCACCAACGGCAGCGGGTTTAACAAAAAGACCAGCACATAAATCAGGCCTTTTAATGCTGGCGGCCAACTCTTGCGCTTCAAAAAACAGCAAACAACCGCCAGTCCTTGGATAAAATAGAGGGGCAATAAAACCGCCAGCAGGTTGCGCCCCGCCAATGCGACAAGCGGCACCGGCAACAACAATGAAAACCCGGCCACAATCAACAACCAGATCAATACTGCGGGCAAGCGCCATTGAGCAAAGCCCGCCCCCGCTATCACATAGCGATCCTTGCGAAATCTCTGCACCAAGGCGAGAGTCACGAAATGGATCACCAGCACCCCGGCGGCGTAGAGGCCGACAAAGGTCTTGCGAATAAAATCAGCAACCTGGGTTGCCACTTCCTTGAGATTGGCAAGCTGCGAGGCACTGAAACCGGCATCACCGTAAGCCTGCATCGCCGTATCAACCTCGGATTGCAGATAGCTGTCGAGTAATATCCCTGTCTCCTGCCCACTCAATTGAATATAGGAGAGCAGCAAAACACCCGCGACCAACAGAGTCACGACGCCACTTATCAGTAATGCCCGATCCCAAAACTGGCCACCACGCAACAGAGCCGGCAGCAACAGAGCAGGTATCGTGTAGAGCCCCAGATAACTGATCAGCACTGGAACATCCGCCATCTGCAAAAGCAGGATGGCGGATAACAACACCGCCATAATACCTGTTTTGAGTCCAAAACGCATGACCAGGTAGCAGATCGGTGCCGCTGCCAACATATTTGCAAAAGCACCAATCGGGCCCAACCATAGCGAGCTCAAGAAGAGCAACACCGTCACGCCGATAGCGGCTATGCTGTATATTACTGCTTCCCCTTTCATGGGGCCATCCCTTCGCCTGCCGTCTTAACGAACTGAATGAGACGCGGTATAAGGGATAAGTGCCACCTGGCGAGCATTCTTGATCGACTCGGCCAGTTGGCGCTGGTGAGCGGCACAGGTTCCAGAGATACGCCGCGGAACAATCTTGCCACGCTCCGAAAGATAGGCCTTCAGGGTTTCGATATCTTTGTAGTCGATAATCAGATTTTTCTCGGCACAGAAACGGCAGATTTTGCGACGGCCGAAACGACGACGCGGAGCGGGTGCAGAGGGACGACTTGCAGATGATGTAGCCATAACAGGATTCTCCTTAATACAATAACGTAATTATTCTGCGGTTTCTGCGGGAGCTTCTTCAGTCGCAGCTTCTTTGGCAACAACCGGAGTTTCTTCGGCAACAACCGGAGCTTCTACAACCTTAGCCTCTTCGGCAACAACCTCTTCGGCAGGAGCTTCAACCAGCTCACCATCAAAACGCAGGGTCATGAAACGCAGAATTTTTTCTTCAAGACGCAAACGGCGCTCATACTCGGCAATCACCGGAGCATCCGCTTCAAAGATAGTCTGCACATAGCAGCCCTTCTCTTGCTTCTTGATCGGGTAGGCCAGTTTCCGGGTCCCCCAGTTATCGAACTTGAGAATTCCAGCGTTCTGCTCAGTGAGCACCGACTGAAATTTTTCCACCATGGCAGTCAGTTCGTCACCAACGACATCAGGGTGGATAATGTACAAACTTTCGTACTTACGCATTGTTGCGTCTCCTCTCGGGTTAGCAGCCCCGGTTCGACCGGAGCAAGGAAGAAATTCTTACCACCAAACCAACTTCAGCGGCAAACGTGGACTTTTAGCACAGAGCAAGGGGCTTCTTCAACCCCTAAAAGAAGAAAAACTACATATGTGCCCTGCTTATCTGTCGCCTGAAACAACCTATGCAACTTCCAATATATCCACACTCACGAATAGACAGATGTGATAATGTAACGACAAAATCAATCCGTTAGCCCCGAATCCAGAGTTGATATACCGATGACAATAAGCCATCTTAAACCGCTTAAAAAACAAGCAGGCGGATTTTAGCACAACTGGGGATCCGCTTTTTTATTCTACCGCTCCCCTGCCTGCTTCCATCAGTTAGTTCAGGGCAATCTCTGAAAACGGCGTCAAAACGCCAAGATAAAAGCAATCCCCCTAAAACTAACAGATCTCCGCAACCGTGAT
>JAKIUS010000299.1 GCA_021647445.1 Geopsychrobacter sp.
CCTTACCAGTTACAGCGCTCTGCATCTCCCCTGCTTTCCCAAATCGATTATGATTTTAGGTGGCGGGGTGATCGCCCTGGAGATGGGGCAGATGTTTTCACGCTTCGGCACCCAGGTGACAATTCTCGAACGTGGCCCGCTCCTGTTGAGTGAATTTAATCCACGCCTGACCCGCCAGTTTCAACAGATCCTCGAAGCGGAGGGGATTGAATTTCTGTTTAATACCGAAACAAACAGGGTCGAACAACGCACTGATAAAGTTTTCCTGCACGTCAAGGTTGACGGTACCCCCCTTGAACTCAGCGCCGAACGCCTGATGCTGGCGGTCGGCACCGCTCCGGCCAGCGAGGGGATCGGACTGAAGAAAGCCGGTGTCGAAACCCTGTCGACCGGATTTATCCGAGTCGATCGTCAACTACGCACCACCCAAGCAGGTATCTGGGCCGCTGGCGACGTCACCGGCGCACCCCTCATCGCCCCGGCGGGTGCGCGTGAAGCAATAATTGCGCTGGAGAATATGCTCGACTCAAGCACCGAAGCGACCATCGATCACCGGCTGACCCCGATGGCGGTCTTTGTCGATCCAGAATTTGCCACGGTCGGTATGGACCGCCTGACCGCCAAGGCCAACGGAATTGAAGCGATCGAAAACTACATGGATCTCGATCGAGTGCCGAAGGCGCATGTCATGGGGGATCGCCGGGGTGGGGTGCTGCTCTGCGCTGAAAAGGGCACGGGCAGACTCTTAGGCGTGCAGATGCTGACGCCGCGCGCCGCCGATATCATCCATGAAGCGACCCTAGCAATCCGCTTCAACCTCAGCGTCGTTGATCTGGCCACCACCGTCCATGTCTATCCGAGTATCAGTGACGGCCTGCGTCTGGCAGCCCAGGATAATGCGCGGCTGCAAGGGTTGCTTGACGGTCCGCTGACGGCGAACAGACCGTCGATTAAAAAGGATCGACTGCTGTAGCAACCGACCCTTTTGCTGATTTGTGATTATCGAGCAATTCGACCGCCCGTCTCTCCGAAGATTGTGCTGGTTTTTATTAAAACGTGAGCCTCGCGGTCAGCTCACTGACCACATCGTCGATACAGTCCTGAAACAGATCTTTAACTTGCACTTCAACAATGGTCGTCTGTGCGCTTTTTAGGTCATAAAACTGAAGACGATAACCGATATCCATCAACACTCCCTGAGCCGGGGCCGCAACCATTGAACGGGTCAGAATCGTACCGCTGACCAAAAGTTGTGGCGCCACCTTCAGTCCGAGTTCTGTTTGCAGCTCTGCCGATGTCATGTCCTTGAAACGCTCCAATTTATCCCGCGTTTCGGCAAAACGGTCACCCAAGTAAAAATCCGCTTGAAACAGGCCGAGGCTATTGAAAGCGCTGGTAAAATTGGCGGTCTCCTCGCCACGACAGATATAATATGCCTGCTCCGTCTTGGCAAAAGGGCCGACCACCAGCACAGAACTTCCCGCCTTTAAGTCTTGTAATCGCCCGTCAACGGTTTTAAATTGCTTAACCCCGCCGCCGGAGACCATGCTGGCGCCGATCATCGGGCCACAACCGACGAGTAAAAAGAGCATTAGAAGCAACAATCCTCTGGTCATGAACATGTCAAACTCCCTTGATAAGATGGTGGCAACGCAGACAGTCATCATCAGGTTTGTGGTCTGGTCTTCCGCTCAAATCATGACAGCCGAGACAATCGTCACGGCTGACGTCACGATGCTCGACAATATCCGGCCGACGCGGAGCGAATGCGCCCATACGGATGGTACACGCACTCAAAAACAACAGCAGAAGCAAAAACACAGATTTCATTTCGACCCTCTTTTTGACCAGGTTGTTCCATCGGTTAGCGACAAACGACACAATTTAGCATATCCTTTCCGTTTTTTGCACATCTTGGAGTCAATAGGTTGTTTACTGATTTGGACAGAAGGCTGCTCCTCTTTCTGATGATCATTCTGACCGCCGGCTGTGCTCCCGCCCCCCGAACCGAATGTTTGCAGGTAACCGGAACAGGCCGGTTGGTCCTCACTATTTCAGGCTTTCGCAACGATCAGGGCGAAGCGCTGATTTACCTCTATACCGGAGCCGCAGGCTTTCCCCAAGCAGATGCCCCGGGTCTGCTGCGCTTTCATCACACGATTCATCAAGGACGGGTCCAACTGACTCTCATGAAACTCCCTTTCAACAACTATGCGATCAGTGTCTTACATGATGAAAATCGCGATGGTCAGATGAATAAATCACCCCTCGGATTCCCGCGTGAGGGGTTCGGTTTTTCGCGCAATCCAAATCTACTTTACGGACCGCCAGATTACCTAAAAGTTCGGTTTTTGTTCCTTAATAATCCTCAGGATCAGCTTATTGAAATGCAGTATCAGACCCTCCGCAAAAAACAACCGCCAAGATCCCTAAGGCATCAGGCCGCCGGTTGTATTCCGGACCGGCATGATCTATAAATGAGACTCGCTCTTATCGCCCCGCGCGCATCGCTTATTCTGAGGTTCTATGGGATATCGCACCCTTAAACAAGCCATTGCCGACCTTGAAAAAACCGGCCAGTTGCTCAGGCTTGACCAGCCGATCAGCCCCGACCTGCTCGCCTCCGCCATCCAGCGGCGGGTCTATCAGGCGCAGGGACCAGCACTGCTCTTCACGAATCTTGAAGGATGCGGTTTTCCAGCGGTTGCGAACCTGTTCGGGACCCTTAAGCGTACGCGCTACCTGTTTCGTGACAGCCTGCGTAGCGTTGAAACCCTGGTCAAACTCAAGCTTGACCCCAAACAACTGTTTAAGCAACCGACCAACCTGCTGCGTGCTCCGGCGGCGGCCCTGCATCTCATCCCGAAACGGGTCAAAACCGGCCCGGTTCTGTTGCAGCAGACCAGCATCACTGAGCTTCCACAGATTAAAAGCTGGCCGGAGGATGGCGGAGCCTTTATCACTCTGCCACAGGTCTACAGCGAAAGTCCCAACAACCCTGGTCTGCGGAGCTCCAACCTGGGGATGTACCGGGTGCAGTTAGCGGGCAATGATTATCGGGAGAATGAAGAGATCGGGCTGCATTACCAGATCCATCGCGGTATCGGCGTTCATCATCGCGAAGCCCTGGCACTTAGCCGCCCATTAAGGGTCAATATCTATATCGGTGGGCCGCCGTCAATGACGGTCGCGGCGGTGATGCCGCTACCGGAAGGGATGCCGGAGCTTGCGTTTGCCGGGCTGCTGGGAGGGCACCGCATTCCATTAGTCAACGGCCCTGGTGATCTGCCAATTCCGGCTGAAGCAGATTTTGTCATCTGCGGCACCATCGATCCACACCAAAAGAAAAAAGAAGGCCCCTTCGGTGACCATCTGGGCTATTACAGTCTGGCCCACGACTTTCCCCTGATCAAAGTCGAAACGGTCTTTCATCGCCCCGACGCGATCTGGTCCTTCACCAGTGTCGGCCGACCGCCGCAGGAAGATACCAGTTTCGGAGCCTTTATCCATGAGTTGACCGGCGCGCTGATCCCCGAAGTTCTCCCAGGGATCAAGGCAGTTCACGCCGTCGATGCCGCCGGGGTTCATCCCCTGCTGCTTGCCATCGGCAGTGAACGTTACACCCCCTACGACCACCTGCAACGGCCGCA
>JAKIUS010000300.1 GCA_021647445.1 Geopsychrobacter sp.
CACCTGATGATCGACAAGCCCGACCCCCGTCACCATGATCAGCAGCAATAGAGCCGCCGGAGAAAAGAGGCCAGCCAGCAGCAACAGTGGGAGCAGGTAGTAACGCAAAAGATGATAGCCCAGATAATAACCGAGACTGCCGACGGCCCGGCTGCGCGCCAGCAGAATAGCGGATGCAGAGAGCCGCAGGCCCTGCTTGCGCATCTTCTGGTGGAAAAGGCCACTATCGACCAGTAGCAGCAGAACTGCCAGCGGCAGAGGCTGCCAGAATTGTCCGATCAGTGCGGTTGTCAGCAGCAGCAGGATCAGCGTCAGCATGGGCGGCAACAGCATCTTCTTGCCCCGCACCGGGTGCAACCGCTGCAATAACCCCTCGGAGGTTCCGTAATCGAAGCGGCGCTGCATAAACGGCCACAATTTACTGCGATGGGCGTGGTAAACCCGCCCGACCGGCAGGTAACGGATTTGCCAACCGGCATCGCGCAATCGCCAGGTCAGGTCGACATCCTCGCCGACCTGCATTTCGGCCCGGAAGCCACCGGCGGCGGTGAAGGCGTCTTTACGCATCAGCAGGTTGCAGCTTGGCAGATAGAAGGTATCTCCGCCGGCCCCGCCGACCATCTCGCGTGAACCGAGATTCAGGCTCGACATCACCGCTTCGTAACGGTCAAGAGCCGACTCATGATGCATGCCGTCGACCCAGCCGCCGACCGCGGCGACATTCGGGTCGAAAAAGACCGGCAGCAGATCGGTCAGCCAGTCTTGCGCTGCGGTACAGTCAGAATCGATAAAGGCGAGGATCTCACCCGAGGCGACGGCCGCGCCTTTATTGCGTGCCAGCGCCGGGCCACCACCGACCGCCCCTGATGCAACCAGTTGTGCGCCAAACTCCCTGGCAACATCCGGCGTCGGATCGCTGCTGCCGTCGTCAATCACCACCACTTCTAGTTTATCCTTCGGGTAGTCGAGGGCTTGTAGAGAGACCAGACAGTTGCGCAGATCTGCGGCGCGATCCTTGACGGGAATGATCACCGTGACCCTGGGGAGCGGCTCCATGGTCTTGATATCTGGCCACTGTCGCACGACAAAACCTCGATCAGCCAGGCTCTCTAGCGCCTTGCTCTCTGCCACGGAGAATGACGAAACCTGCCCCTTTTCCATGCGTAGAACCAGCGTCAGCAACGCCTTGTTTAACCGCAGCATACGCAACGGACGGGTGGCGACCAGAAAGCTGGCGTCTACCGAGACTTCAACCTTTAGTCCATCCGCCAGCCGGTAGTTCATCCCTTGCTCCCAGTGACCAGGCCTTCGGCCGCGAAGATATCAAACAACATCTCTGCGGTCTGGACGGCGGAAACATTATGTAGTTTCCCCTCGCGCGGTTTGATCCCACCGGAGAGGAGTGCCAGGATTCGTTCAAAGGCGGGCAGGTTCGCATCTGGAGTGACCACTCGCTGCGGGTTTTGGCGGGGAAAGCTGCAGCGATCTTTAGCGAGTAGCGCACCGGCACCACCGAGTTCGCAAAACGGCAGGCCCAAATCCGCTTCACCCCAGACCTCAATCGGCATCTCCACCGATTCTACCAACCCGGTCTGGGTCGGATAGCGCGGCGCGCAGCAACCTTCTTCAAACAACAGGGTACAAGGGGTGCTGGTGCCGATCAACTGTCGCGCACCACGGTCACACTTGCGCAACACCTCAACTTCACCATCGATAGATTCGACAGAGAGTGCAGCGGTTACATAGGGAATACCGAGTTTGGCCGAAGCCAAAGCCAAGGCCGGATCAGCGCCCTTATCGATCAAACGATGCCCGCTCAGCATAAAATCTGGCTTGAAAATATCGACCAGGCGCTCAATCAGGCGTGCGTCAGCGAAAGCATCACCACCTTTAAAGGCAGAATTCCAGACCCTGACTGCGCGCTGGGCACCCATCGATAATGCCAGACGCAACAGGTCATCAAGGCGTTGCGGACCGATGGCGACCACAGTTACGGATCCATTTTGAGCTTCGGCCAGGGTTAAGGCCTGCTCTAAGGCGCAGATATCGGCTGGATTGGCGATGCGGCGCAAACCGCGCTCACGCACTCCGTAGCCATCTGCGGTTAAGCGCACCGGCGGTTGCGGGTCACAGGCTTCGCGCAGCAGAACAACAATATTTAATTTATTTTGACTCATGGAAACTCCTTTAAAAGCTAGGCGCTTGGCTTTTGGCAACACCTCACACCTCACGTCTCACGCCTCACAGGGACAGGCACCCTGCGGGAGCCAGTCCCTTAAGTCATCCGGTAGGCGACACCGAACCCGCCCCGTGGATAACGCCAGCGGGTAAAGGCGTCCTTCTGACAAACGACATAACAGGTGCCGCATTCGAGACAACCGTCATGCACGAAGGTCATCTTCAAATTTTCTTCATCCCAGGTATAGCAGGCTGCCGGGCAGCAATTCACACATGAGCGTTGATCGCAGGTTTTGCAGATTTGCTCATCCAGCTTGATGTGCGGATCACGATCTACATTGAAGCTGGTATAGTCAAAAATCTCATTGAGATTGATCTTCATAGCGCTCTCCATCCGCTGTAGACGTCTGCCAACATGTTTTTCAGGCCGACTGTCTCTTTTACCTTGCGCAACAGCAGTTTGGTCATGGTCTCTTTCGGTGTGCCGTCAATGCGGTAAATTTCATCCATCAGGCCGCAAATCAGCTCAGGATACTGGCTGTAGATGCGGTCATTGTGGAGCATCTGCGGCGTGCGACGGTACATCTTCAGATCCTTGAGGACATAACTCTCTTCAAGCCGTTTGCGATAGACTGCCAAGCCCTGTTTGCTGAAATCATGTTGCTTATGCGCCTCGATCGCTGCCTTGCCGGCAAATACTCCAGATTGTGATGCCAGGTTGATCCCCTCCAGATTGAGTCCAGTAATAATACAGAGCGCGGCGGCATCGCCGGCAACCATAATCCCGTTACCAACAAGTTCTGGAATCATCTCGTAGCCGCCCTTGGGGACCAGGTGTGCCGAATATTCCAGTAATTTTCCGCCTCGGAGAAGTTTGGCAATCTGCGGCTGCTCCATTAAATTATTCAGCAGATCGTATGGGGTCTTATCGGTTTTGGTTAAACTCCCCAACTCCAGCACCATGCCTAGTGAGAGGGAATCGTAATTGGTATAGAGGAATGTTCCGCCACGGACACCGGCGCTGTTGCCGACGATTTCATTGGAAGCACCCTGCTTACGGACCAGGCCGAAACGATCATCGATAACCTCCTTCGGCATATCGATCAGCGCCTTGATACAGACCCCCTGATTTTCAGGACTGAATTTGCCCGGGCGCAAGCCGGCCTTTTTCGCCGTAAAGGAGAGCACACCATCGGCCGCAATCACCACCGGCGCACGCAGTTCAGCGCCATCGCGCAACATGGTCACCCCGACAATCTTGCCGTTTTCATGGATCACATCATCGACCGTCGAACGGGTCAGCAGGGTCGCTCCGGCCTTGACCGCCTCTTGTGCCAGCCAATTATCGAATTTGGGTCGAAAGATCGTATAACCGTTGTAGGGCGGGGTATCTGCTTCCTCATTATCGAAGCTGACACTGAAACTCGATCCCGGGGTGATAAAGGAGAGATTCTTTTTA
>JAKIUS010000301.1 GCA_021647445.1 Geopsychrobacter sp.
CTTCAGCAATAAGATGAAAAAACGCTACAGTTTTGGAACCTTTTAGGAGACTGACGAAAAGTTATGACTGCTTTTAAGATTAAAAATCCAGTGCTCGAAGTTAAGGATCTGCGTTTTTACTACGGCGAGGCCAGGGCGATTCATGGCGTTGATATCGACTTTCCCGAAAAGCAGGTGACTGCGCTGATCGGTCCTTCTGGTTGTGGCAAGAGCACCCTGTTACGTTGTTTCAATCGGATGAACGATTTGGTCGATGGCAGCCGGGTTGAGGGCAAGGTCCTGCTTGATGGTATCGATATTTACCACAAGAATACCGATGTCATCGAGCTGCGCCGCAAAGTCGGAATGGTCTTTCAAAAGTCGAATCCCTTCCCTAAATCGATCTACGAAAATGTCATTTACGGTTTACGCATCGCCGGCCAAAAGGACAAAAAGCTGCTTGATGAGCGGGTTGAATCCAGTTTAAAAGGTGCCGCTTTGTGGGATGAGGTCAAGGATCGTCTGCAAGAATCGGCGCTCGGCATGTCGGGTGGCCAGATGCAGCGCCTGTGTATCGCGCGGGCCATTGCCGTCAATCCCAAGGTCATTTTGATGGATGAACCTTGTAGCGCTCTCGACCCAAAATCGACCGCGCGGGTTGAAGAATTAATCGGGGAATTGCGTAAAGACTTTACCATCATCATCGTCACCCACAACATGCAGCAGGCGGCACGAGTCTCTGACAATACCGCTTTTCTGTTTGAAGGGAATCTGATTGAATATGGCTTGACCGATCACCTCTTTGTCAAGCCGCAGAACAAACAGACCGAAGACTATATTACCGGACGCTTCGGCTGATCCGGCTTATCTCGTCTCAGTCCGCGCACTGGCGTGTGGCAGAGAAAAAGAAAGGGAACAACTATGGCCGTTTTAATGCAACGGGAACTTGATGACCTCAAGAAGAGCCTGCTGAGTTTGAGTGCAGTCGTTGAAGAGCGGGTCAGGCAGGCGGTTCAAGCCCTACTGACCAATGATCTTCAACTCGCTAAACAGGTCAAAGGGGGCGACAACCAGATAGATAATCTGGAGGTTGAACTCGAAGAGGAGTGTCTCAAGGTGCTGGCCCTGCATCAACCGGTCGCCGCCGATCTGCGTTTTATTGTTTCGGTGTTAAAGATCAACAATGACCTTGAGCGGGTCGCGGATTTCGCCGTCAATATTGCCGATCGGGCCATCGATCTGTGTGGGGTTAATAAGGTTGACTGTCCCTATGATATCGCCGGCATGGCGGCCTTGGTCGAGGAGATGCTCAAGAAAGCCCTCGACTCGCTGGTTGAAAAAAATACCGCTCTGGCCCGTAAGACCATCGATCTGGATGATGAGGTCGATGCCATGCACAAGGCAAACTTTGCCAGCGTCAAAGAAGCGATTCGCCGCAAGCCTGGCGACCTTGATGGCTTGATCTTCCTGTTGTCGGTTTCACGCTATTTAGAGCGAATGGCGGATTTGGCAACCAATATCGCCGAGGATGTCGTCTATCAGGTCGATGGAGAGATTATCCGTCACGGTGGGCTACAGGCTGACCTGTAGATAGGCGCTCGATCTCTGTAGCAACGCCCATTTTAAAATTGTCATATACTGAAACCATGGAGGTCTAATAAAGGAGTCAGTTATGAAAAAAGAACGGTTTGAATCTCTGTGTCAGACAGCCGAGTCAGGGCAGGATGCTTTCATCAGTCACCCCGATACCAGGGAACGTGGCATGGTGACCAGTTGCATCCGGCCCACCGGGCATATGATGATCAGAACCCCCGAAGGGCAGACACGTTGCTGGGATTATCACGATTGCGAAGAGATGAACTTGCGCAAGTCCGGTCCCATGCTCTGAAGCACTCTCTTTGACCGCCTGCTTGTGGACAGCAATATGGGTCAGAGTTCGAATTAATTTTTTAGATCGATATGATGACAGGTGTCGCATTCGGTCGGACCGCCATTCTTGATATGGCAATTGCGGCACTGATGGTGAAACGCGCGTTTTAAGCGTGGAACTTCGGGATCGACACCGTGACAATCGCGACAACGTGGTACATCGAATCCCATGTGGTGGCAATCGGTGCAATTGTTGACGGCAGCTTGGTGTTCCTGGTGATGAAAGAAGACCTCGCCCTGTTTGTTCTTCATCTTGACCATGATCGGTGGGGTCAGGGCAAATGCGGACGTGGCCATCAGTAGTGCGCCAACACCGAGCAGCAGGCAGGTGCGGTATTTCATCAATCCCTCCAAAAATTTGTGGCAGTTGGGCATAGCGCCCTTGAACCCTGTTTTATAACCTTAGATCATTTAATCTTCCAGTTGGTTCCCTGAGCCGTATCGAGCAGTAGAATTCCTCGCGCATCGAGCTCATCACGAATTTCATCGCTCCGGGCGTAATCTTTATCGGTGCGCGCCTGCAGGCGTGCCTTGATGGCGGCCTCGATTTCGGCGAGTTTAATACCCAGGTCGGCTAGGCCCGC
Organism: Geopsychrobacter sp.; assembly: GCA_021647445.1. Taxonomy (GTDB): domain Bacteria; phylum Desulfobacterota; class Desulfuromonadia; order Desulfuromonadales; family Geopsychrobacteraceae; genus Geopsychrobacter. The sequence goes on from JAKIUS010000301.1 coordinate 2,493, forward strand.
TATCTTTTGCTGGTCAAGCCAGGCTTTTGGATCGGCTTGCAGAATTCCCAGCACCGCGCCGTATTGACGGATACGCTGCAACAGGTCGGCGACCGTCGCTACCAGTTCGCCCTTCTTGCGGAACTTTTTGGTCGCGACCAGTCGATTGACGGTGCGGACCGCTTCAAATAGGTGACCTATCGCCTGGGCACTGTTGAAGTCATCATCCATCGCCGCGCGAAAACTCTTCTCGAGGAGAGTCCCCTCCTCTGTCGGAGTTCCAGCTTCAGCCCCGGCTATCGCCGCGTCGCCACTCAGCAGGGCGTCATAAAAACGGCTCAGCCCGGCTTCGGCGTCGATCAGGTTCTGATCGGAAAAATCGATGGGTGAACGGTAGTGCGCACTCAGAATAAAGAACCGCAGCACCTCGGGATTGTAGCGTTTTAAGATATCGCGGATGGTGAAGAAATTCCCCAGCGACTTGCTCATCTTCTCCTGGTTGATATTGACGAAGCCGTTGTGCAACCAGTAGTTGACAAACGGCTTGCCGCTGGCCCCTTCAGACTGGGCGATCTCGTTCTCATGGTGCGGAAAAATCAGATCGCGCCCACCACCGTGAATATCGAAGGTATCCCCCAGCAGTGACGAGCTCATGGCTGAACATTCGATATGCCAGCCGGGACGCCCCGCTCCCCAGGGTGATTCCCAACTCGGTTCGTTCGGTTTGGCCGCTTTCCACAGGGCAAAGTCCATCGGGTCCTGCTTCAACTCGCCCGGCGCAATCCGCGCTCCGGCCTGCATCTCATCCATATTGCGCTTGCTGAGTTTGAGATAACCGGGGAACTTGTTGACCCGGTAGTAGACATCACCACCCGAGGGGTAGGCGAGGCCCTTATCGATCAGTTTCTGGCAGATTTTGATGATTTCAGGGATATAATCGGTCGCCTTCGGCTGATGGGTCGGCACGGCAAGGCCTAAAATCGCCATATCTTCATCGAAGGCCCGGATAAACTCTTCGGACAGCTGCTTACTGCTGATGCCGCGTTCGTTGGCGCGCTTGATGATCTTGTCGTCAACGTCGGTGTAATTGCGCACGTAGGTGACATGGTTTCCGGCAAACTGTAGATAGCGGTAGATGATATCGAAGACGATA
>JAKIUS010000302.1 GCA_021647445.1 Geopsychrobacter sp.
CTGAAAAAGTAGGTGGTCAGCCAGTTTAAGTGGGCGGACCCAATGGTTCAGATAGTGGCCGATCATGAAGCAGGCTTGACACTTCTGGGCCGGAGCGTTGAAGCGTTCGCTGAGTTGCAATGAGAGTTCGCCGAATTCCAGCGCTTGCTGGTACTGACCCATGACCGAATTGAGAACCATGCCGTAGGCGGTGTAACCGACCGTCGATTTTGGTGTCAGGCCGAAGCGCAGGGAGATGTTGACATTGAGGACCGCGATCAGGGCAAACAGGGTGCTGTCGGTATAGCGTGCCGGCACGACCATGTTAGACAGCAGTTCGAGACTGGCAATCCTTTTGGGATCTGACATCTCAGCGGCTTCAAGCAGCGAGGAGAAGGGGCGTTCTTGCAGCATGCTTTTGTTGGTTTCAAGCAGGCTGTTCAGTTTGGCTTTCAGGTTGGTTTTGGGCACAATAATGTCGAGAAGACGCAGGGCTTTGCAGCCGGATTGAATCGCTTCTGAGTAGTTTCCCAGCAAGGTGTCCTGTACGATGAGGATGTTGTACAGCTCGGCCTTTTCCAGATCGGTGTTGGCCAGGTTCAGCAGTAATTCAAGCTGTTGTTTGGATGCCGTATAATTGCTACTTAAATACTCGGCTTCTGCCAGTCCCTTGAACAGTTCAAATGCCAAGGCATAATCGGTTTGCCATACGCTCTCTACCAGTAATCGAGTGCCGCTGACAAAGTAATTACGGGCGGCAATGTAGGCGGTTGCGGTTTTCGCCTTGATTCCGGCGCGCAGATTGAGTTGTGCCAGTTCCTTCTTCTCTAACGGGGAGGTTAAGAGGGCAGCGCCCTGGTTGAGTTGATGCACGGTGTCGAAGAGAGTTTCTTCTGGTTGCACGAGGGGACAACATTTTAGCATGAGTCGTCCAATGCGCAGGTGTACTGCTGGTCGTTGCGATGTTGGGATAAGCAGGTAGCAGGCTTGTTGTACACGGTCGTGAATGAAGGTGAGAGTGCTCAGGGATTGATGCTGGATCAGTTCTTCCTGCAGGGCTTCAGCGAGCGGCTGGCGAAGCTCGCAGGCTGAAAAGGGGCTGATTGCTCTTAGGGTATCGAATTCAAAATGGTTGCCGATACAGGCGGCCAAGCTTAGAATCTCCTGGGTTTCAGGGCTGAGTTTTCTTAGTTTCATCGTCATCAGTGTAACAACATTGTCGGTAAGCTGTTGCGCTTCTATCCCGGCCAAATTCCAGTTCCAATGTTCTTGAGACCTGTCAAAAAAGATCAGTCCTTCGCTGTGAAGTGAGCCCAGAAACTGAATGGTAAAAAAAGGATTGCCCGCAGTTTTGTGATAGATCAGGCGGGTCAGGGCGCTGAGTTTTGGTTGTGGCATCAAAAAGATGTCCGCAAGCATCTGTCCCAATTCAATGAGTGTGAGGGGGGCAAGGGTCAGGGTTTGCAGCTTTATTCCAACTTGATCGAGCTTATTCAGGGTTTGCATCAGGGCATGCGATGCATCAACCTCATTGTTGCGGTAGGCCCCGATCAGCAGTAGATCATGAGATTCGGAATCACTGATGAGATCTTCAATCAGCTTAAGGCTGGCAGGATCGGCCCATTGGAGATCATCAAAAAATATGGTCAGAGAAGGGTATTCGGTGGTGAAAACGTGAATAAATTCGAGGAAGATTCGGGTAAATCTGTTTTGCGCGGCATGGGGGAGTACGTTTTCTAAGGGAGATTGTGGACCGATGATCAGTTCGAATTTGGGAATCATATCGATGATCAATTGTGCATTGTATCCCATGGATTGTTGAAATCTGGTCCGCCAGAGGTCGATCTGGTCTCTATCGCTTTTTAAAATCTGATGAATCAACTCTTGAAAGGCTTCTGCAATGGTTAAATAGGGGATGTTGCGTTTGTATTGGTCAAATTTCACCGCTATGAACTGGCCATGTTGGCGGATGATCGTTTTGTACAGTTCACTGACCAGGGCGGATTTGCCGATTCCTGAATATCCTGTGATGATGACCATTTCCGCAGATGCCTGAGAGATAACCCGCTTGAAGCTACTCTGTAGGAGGGTCAATTCCTCTTGGCGGCCATAGAGGCGAGATGGGATCAACAGGTGGTTCGGGATATCATTTTTTCCCAGAGAAAATGGCGTAATCTCGCCCTCTGTGGTCCAGTTGATGTAGCATTTTTCAAGATCTGTCAGCAGGGCAGAGGCTGTTTGGTAGCGCTCATCAACGGTCTTGGCCAGCAGCTTCATGATCAAATTTGCAACGGTCGGTGATAATGTGGGAATGATCTCGGCAGGTGAGCGCGGAACGCGGGCTAAATGGCAATGGACCCAGCCTGGTGCATCGGTGGCTTGAAACGGGAGGACGCCGGTGTAGAGTTGGTAGAAGATCACGCCGAGGGAGTATAAATCGCTGCGGTGGTCGATGTTCTGGTTGGTGCGTCCAGTTTGTTCTGGAGAGAGGTAAGCGAGGGTTTCCGCCAGATTGTTGGTTGTTTCGTTCGTGGATTCCGGCGCAACGCTATTTGCTGATGGGGAGAGATCGCTGAAGGTTGCCGCGTAGTTGAGGGGATCGAAAAATATGGTAGCAGGCGTGATGTTTTTGTGGGCGAGGTTGCGCTGGTGTAGTTCGACTAAGGCCTTTACGATGCTAATCGCCAGCCGCAGAAATTGTGCCGTTGACAAGGGTATGCCGCACAGAGCTGCAAGTTTCCTGTTCTGTGGGCCCGGACCCTCAGGACCTGAAACCGAATCGGGCATGGGGGGCTCCTCTAACAGTCGGCTGATGATTCGTTCACCAGGCTGTCAGCTCTTCTCTGGCTTAGCGTTGAGGCTAAATATTAGCAGGTATTTATGGTTTGGCAACCAGATTGGGACACGAGAATAGGTCTGGTTCGCCAAGGGTGGGATTGGTTACAAAAATAATTTTATCGATTCTTCGCGCGCTAGTGGTGCGACTCTGATGCTCTGTTCTGTGCCGTGCTGGACCTTTAAAACCTCGACTTCAGGTTCATCCTTGCCCTTGCTGTAGCTGGCAATAATGGCGGCGGCTGTTTCAATCTCCTTGTCGCCGCAGATGCCGCACAAGAGCCCTAGAGGTCCGGTGAAATTGGCGCAGTGCAGGCGGATCTGATCGTCTTTGGCTAATTTGTCCAAGGCCTCGTTGTCCGCCTGGTTACGACCCACAACCAGTTTACAGTCCTTAGTCAGGCGGAACTGGCGTCCGACCTTGAGCAGTTCTACATCGGTGGTTTTGGCGTCGGGATCGTGTTCGAGCAGATCGCGCAGGCGGTCGGCAAATCCGGATTCGGTCAGCAGGCAGCCACCGCCGCTCGAAGGGTACTCGGGGAAGCCCCATTCAACGGCCAGCGCCTGCTGGCGTTTGCGCGAGCGGCCCGAAATATCGAGTAGGCGTTCGCGATCGACCAGACCGCTCTCCTCCATGGGGGTAATCGGCAAAAGTTTAGCCGACAGGGGACGCAGGACCTTGTCGGAATATCCACAGTAGGAGCGGACGGTACTCAGCGCAGTTGCATTCTGGCTCATGGGTCTTTGGCCGAGGACTTCTCCGGAACAGCGAAAATCGAACCCCTCTTTCTGCATGATTTCGC
>JAKIUS010000303.1 GCA_021647445.1 Geopsychrobacter sp.
GTTTTGGCAGGTGGCGGTTTTGACGGACTGATCAGTCTTGGCGGCGGTAGCTCCCATGACGCCTGTAAGGCAATCAAGCTGGTTCACAGTCATGATGGTCAAGATGTCAGAAGTTTTGAAGGTGCCTTCAAGGCGACCAAGGCCAACACCATCCCACAACTGGCGATCAACTCGACCTCAGGGACCGGTTCGGAAGTCTCCTGCTTCTCGATCATCAATCATACCGACAAGAAATACAAAATGGCTCTTTTTGATCCGAACTGTACCCCCAGCAAGTCGATCAATGATCCTTTGATTCACCAGTGCATGTCGGGTGATTTAGCCGCTTATACCGGTATGGACGCTCTGGCTCACGCCGTTGAGGCGATCTCTTCCCGTCTGGGTGTTGTCTCCGCTTATGGCCCGGGTCTGAGTGCAATCACCTTGATCTTTGAAAACCTGCGTCAATCCTCGATGAACCGTAACAATGACAAAGCGATCGAAGCGATGGTCTGGGCTGAAATGGCTGCAGCATACAGCTTCAACAGCGCTGGTCTCGGTCTGATACACAGTATGGCTCATGCTCTGGGCGGTATGTACGATGCACCGCACGGCCTGTGTAACGCCATCGGTCTTGGCCCGGTTATGTCGTTCAACTTGCCCGCCTGCCCTGAGCGTTTCCGGATGATGGCAATCGCTGCAGGTATTGATGTGAACGGACTGACCGATATGGAAGCGGGCCAGGCATTTATCGATGCTTGCCTGCAGTTGAAGTCCGATCTGGGTATCACCAAGACCTTTGCTGATCTTGGACTGCTGGAGAAAGATATCGAAGGTTTGGCCAAGTTCTCGGTCAACGATATCTGCACCGAAGGCAACCCGACCGATACCGGTCTGCAGGACATGATCGGGATTTTCAAGCAGTGCCTGTAATTTCAGGTTGATTATTGAGCCGCTGACCTCCGCAGTTCCCTTGTTATATATGCGGTGGTCAGCGGCTTTTTGCCCTGATCAAAAGATCAACACATCGCCAACAATAACCAATAATACGAGGCTGGTATGGTGAGTACGATTACCCAACAAGCGGTCAGCGATTTTCTCAAATCCGGCGGATATATTGCCGATGACGCTATTGCGACTGCCGTTTTTCTGGCCATTCGCATGGAGAAACCGATTTTGATCGAGGGGCCACCTGGCGTCGGCAAAACCGGTCTGGCCAAAGCTCTCTCCTCTTCTCTGGACTTCCCCTTGGTGAGACTACAGTGCTACGAAGGGATCGATGAAGGGAAGGCGCTCTACGATTGGGAGTATGGCAAACAACTGCTCTATACCCAGTTGCTGCGCACTCAACTTGACAATTACCTCTCGGTCTCTGCGGATCTGCGCGAAGCGGTCGAACGCCTTTCGTCTGAAGAGAGTCTGTTTTTTTCGGAAAATTTTCTGGTTCAGCGACCGGTCCTGCGCAGCTTTATGTCGACCAAACGTTCCCTGCTGCTAATCGATGAAATCGATCGTTCCGACGATGAATTTGAAGCCTTACTGCTGGAGTGTTTGAGTGATTTTCAGGTCTCGATCCCCGAACTGGGAGTGATTGAGGCCAAGCGCAAGCCGCTGGTGATTTTGACCAGTAACGGCACGCGGATGATCTCCGATGCCCTGCGCCGACGTTGTCTGTACCTGTATATCGGTTATCCCGAGTTGGACCGGGAGGTGGCAATTGTCAGATCCAAGTTCCCAGATATCTGCGCGCAATTGGCGCAACAGATGGTTGAGTTTTTGAACAAAGCTCGTGAACTGAATCTGCGCAAACCACCAAGTGTTTCAGAAGCCCTCGACTGGGCTCAGGTCCTTACAATACTAAAGACAAAGCAACTAACCGCGCAAATTGTCGCCGAGACGGTTGGCGTCATTTCCAAACACCAGACAGATCTGCAGAAGGTCACAGAATTGGCTGCCCAGGAATTGGGCTAGCCATGGAACGAATTGTTACCCGCTTTGTCGCTGCTCTACGTGAAGGCGGTATCCGTGTCTCGCCCGGAGAGAGTCTGGACGCCGTTCAGGCGTTGGGCATCTGCAGCATGCAGGGTCGCAGGTCGTCGCGGGAGCTTCTGCGCCTGACTCTGATCAAAAACGTCAATGATGTTCCAACGTTCAACGAGATTTTCAATATTTTCTTTAACCGCTTCCAGTTTGTCGACGTAGAAGAGGATCTTCCCGCCCTGATGGACGCCGCCATCGATGAAATGGAAGGGGAGTTTACCTACTTGGATGTGGTGAAGGATGACCACGACGACGACCCCGGCCCCCTGATCAAGATCGATAGTGAAATCAGTCCGGAAGACTTGGCCGAACTGAAAAGTCTGACCGAGATCGACCCTGATGATACAGACGGCACCGAAATGCTGGTGCAGATCAAAGGCTATCGCGGCAAAGCGCAGAAGCCGCCTCGACCGACCCGCCGTTATACGCAGAACCCTCTCACCATAGAACTGGACAAGAACAACAGCTACGGCAACAGTATTACTTTCAGCCCTGAAGAACAGGCGGCCATGCAGGATGTGGTTTCAAAGATGATGCTGCGCCTACGTAAAGACATGAAGCGGATGAAGAACAATCAGAATCGCGGCAAGCTGCATGTCATCAGAACCATCCAGAAAAATTACCGACACGATATGGTGCCGTTCCAGGGGATTATGCGCCGCAAGCGCCGCGAGAAGCCCCGTCTGGTGGTTCTGTGTGACGTCAGTTTTTCCGTGAGCCATGCGTCGCGCTTCATGTTGCTGTTGCTGCATACCCTGCACAATCAACTGCTCGATGTTCGCAGTTTCATCTACAACCGGGATCTGGCAGAGATTACCGAAATGCTCGCCAATATGCCGGTCAATGACCTGATGGAAACGATTGATACCGGAGATATCGTAGACCTGGATGAAAACAGCAGTTTTGGGCAGGTCTTCCTCAAGTTCAAAAAGAATTTTCTCGAAAACCTGCGCGGCCGACCGGCTGTAATCATTCTGGGGGACGGCCGTAACAATTATGGTGATGCTAATGATTGGGTTTTGGATGAAATTCGAGAAAAATCCCGCTACATGCTCTGGTTGACGCCAGAAGAACGTGAAACCTGGAGTCGCGGTGATTGCTTGATGGATATCTATGGTTCCTATTGCGACAAGGTGGAAGTCGTCAAAACCGTCGATGATTTAAGCCTGGTTGTTGAAGACCTGCTGCGCGATATCTATGCCGATCAGGCCCATCCCATCGATCGAAAACTGCTGCGCGAAGCCAAGGCTGCACAGAGCTACGATTCTGCCGATTATTATCGTCGTGGTGCAAATGCGGGTAGTGAGCCGGCTTTCGACCCTGAGGGGCGGAGTCATTGGTGATCTAAAGCAGCAGTAATCTATTCAGCATGATTGCACAGGAGCCTGCAGTGGGAATTCAAAATGATATTCAGCGAGAAAAAATCCCTCTAGAATTACAAATCAAGGAATTGACCCACTCACTGGAACAACTCGAAGCGTCAAGAAACCAGTATGCTTTCCTCTACGATTTCGCACCGGTCGGCTACTTTACCTTTGATTTTGAAGGAAGAATTCTGGCGCTTAACCCCGCCGGAGAACGTCTACTCGGGC
>JAKIUS010000304.1 GCA_021647445.1 Geopsychrobacter sp.
CTTTGGCGATTTTTTTACCGGGACCGGTGTTACCGTCGGCTCAATTAAGCGTTCGCATGATGTTTTTCTGTCGGGGCAAATCAATGAAAAGAATGTTGCCTCCGGCTTCGAAAATGCCATGACCAGTCCGCTTGCCGAAATAGAACGTTCGATCGGCATTGGCGATGGCAGTATCGCTTCCGAGTTTGATCAATTTTTTGACAGCCTGCGGCAACTCAGTACCAACCCTGGTGGCGAAGTTGAACGGCAGCAGGTATTGCAGCGCGGCGGTTTGATCGGCGATACCTTCCGTAACACCTACGATGAACTGCAGCAGGTCCGTGGAAACATCAATAATACTCTGGTGTCCAAAATTGACGGCATCAATATGCGGACCGCTGAGATTGCAGACCTGAATAAGCGGATATCCGGCATTGAAATCTCCGGGCAGGATGCGAATTCCGATCGTGATCGGCGCGATTTCCTGGTGAAAGAACTCTCCACGAGTATCGGAGCAAAAAGCTTTGAAACCTCAAACGGCAACGTCTCTATCCAATTGCCTAATGGCATGCCACTGGTTGAAGCAGATCAGTCGACGCCCTTAGAAGGCTTTGTCTCTGGTGTCGATCAGCAGTTGCGGCTTAAATTTGGTACGACCAATATCACCCTTGATCGCAAGTCCGTTGGGGGTGAAATTGGCGGACTCTACGAAGTACGCGATGTGCAGATTCCGGGGGTAGTGGATAAGCTTGATCGGTTGGCCTTTGCCTTTGCCAATGCGGTCAATGCCCAACATAAACTCGGCACCGGTTTGGACGGTGTGAGTGGGCGTGATTTCTTTACCCCGCCCGCAGCGGTCGCTGGTACGGCATCCTCGTTGACCATGAACATCACGACTACCGCTGAAATTGCCGCCGGAGGAACTTCAGCACCAGGGGACAACACCAATTCTTTAACCCTGCTTGGTCTTGAGAATGCGCAGACCATCGGGCCGGATACCTTTGTCTCTTTTTACGGCAAAATCGCTTCGCTTGTCGGGGTTGAGACCGCGCGAAATATTCAGGCTGCTCAAGGCTTGGGCGATAGCCTGGTTCAGTTGAAAAATCTGCGTGACGGGGTTGACGGGGTTTCCCTTGAAGATGAAATGATCAACCTGCTTAAGTATCAGCGCGGGTTTGAGGCCTCGGCTAAATTTTTGTCGACGGTTGACGAAATGATGGGCACCCTGTTAAATCTGAAGAGGTAACGATGAGAGCGACTCAGACGACAACATTTAGAAGCTTGAGTGCTATTTTAGACCGTACCAGTACGCGCCTGGCTCGTCTGCAGCTACAAGCAGCAACCGGTAAACGTTTGAATCGGCCCTCCGATGATCCGACTGCGATCAGTCCGGTTCTAAGTGCGCGCACGCAGATTAAAGCTTCCGATCGCTATATTGAAACCATCAATTCGGGTTTGGATCGGATCAATAATATGGATGGTACCTTCTCGAACATTGAGAATATTTTGCAGCGCGTGCGTGAAATTACCATCGCTGGTGGGAACGGCACCCTGAGCCCTGCGGACATGGCAACCTATGGTGACGAAGTGGGAAACTTGAAGGATGAGTTACTCAGTGCAGCCAATAGCCAGGTCGATGGGAAATATATGTTCTCAGGTTATGAAACCAAAAAAAAACCGTTCGTTGCAAACCCGGCTTATAATCCGGCGACCTACAACCCCGCAATTTACGATCCGGCGACCAATCCGCCTCCGGTTCTCTATCAGGGAGATGCGGGCCAATTACAGTACGAAATAGCACCGGGAGAACAGATCCGCGTCGGAGTTGACGGCGGTACTTTTTTTCTCGGTTTAAATGATGCCAATGGTGACGGGGTTTACACCAACAGTGATTCCGTCGCGGGTATCGATCTGTTTCATCAGTTAAGTCTGCTTGAGGCCGATTTTAAAGCCAACAACTCTGCGGGCGTGAGCGGGCGGCTGACCAGTTTTGATAAGGCGATTAACCAAGCACGTACGCAACGCAGCTTATTGGGCAATATTGGTGCCCGTCTCCAGACCGCTCAGGGCCATATGGAGGATATTAAAATCGACATGGAAGAGATGCGTGCTCGCTATGAGGATGCCGATATCCTCGAGACCCTCACCAGTTTGCAGCAGCAACAGCAGTCCTTCGAGGCCGCGCTGAATGTAACGGGGCAGGTCTCGGCGTTGTCGATTCTCGACTATTTGCGGTAGGTGCTCTCCTGATTTCAAATCGATTATCCCCAGGCGGTGGTTTTATTCACGACCATTTCACCTGAGTTTCAAAATTCACTTCTGCGCGTAATGATGTAATATCTCTGGAAACATTTCCCTTTTATCGATTGTAGCGTTAGATTGGCAGGCAACTTAATCGGAATTTTCATGAAAATTTCACGTATGGTGAGACCGTGGCCAAAAATCGAAAATCAAAATCCATAAAAAATCCCGCACATAACCCTTTGGGGAATGCGACCAGCATTTCAGGGGTTGCTTCCTTTAAGAAAAATCGCTTTGGTGATCTCTGTCTGATCGCGCTTGATACTGGGCGTTTTGATGCCAGCGGTTCTGAAGCTTTTTATCACAATGCGTACGGAACCGAGCTTTTTCAGCCTGAAACCTTGTACCTTTTTGTCGGCAGCGATTCTGGGTTGCTGCCCAAATTTATTAAGCAACAGGGGGTTCCTGAACAGTCTAAATACCTCTTTTTTGAGCCGCCCGAAATTTATGAACAGGTTATCGATCTCTTCTCTTCTGAAAATTCAGGGTCCACAATCCAGATAAAATCATCCGCCGAGCTCATCGAAACCCTGGCGGAACCCGATTTATCGCCATATATTCATGCCGACAAGAATTTGTTTTTTGACTCGGTATCCGCGACCGAAGCCAAGTATCTGCCCTATAAAGAACTTTCTTCCGTAGTGCAAAAAGAGTGGATCGACCGGATCTGGCGCACCAAGGTTGCGGCGAATCAAAAAGATTTTATCGAAAAACAGCTCGAAAACCTGGGTGAAAATCAGATCTCCAGCCTTTGCCTGAAGGGGGCATTTAAGGGGCTGACTGCCGTCATCCTTGCGGGCGGTCCTTCCCTTGATGAGGCCCTGCCTTGGGTTAAACAAAATCGAGACAAACTGGTCGTTCTGGCAATCTCACGGGTCTGTCGACGTCTACGCGAAGTCGGTCTGGTGCCAGATATTGTCTTTTCCGTCGATCCTCGACCCATCAATTACGAAAACAGCGTTGATCTGTTCCTCTTCCGGAAAACAACTCTCTTCGTCCATGCCCACCATGTCTCACCACAGTTGCTGGGCCAATGGCGCGGTAGAAGCGTTTACTCAGGGCCAAGGTTCCCCTGGCCAACACCTCTCAATGAAGAAACCCTGTCTCTGGCCAATCCAACGGTCACCAATACGGCATTGGTCTCGGCTGTAGGGATGGGGTTTGAGCGGGTGATTCTGGCGGGGGTCGATCTGTGCTTCAGTGATGAAGGGTACACTCATGCTCAGGGGAGTAGCGAATATAACAGAGGTCCCCGTTTGTCTGGTGACCTTCTCAGGGTTGAGGTAAACGGTGGCTGGCAGGCGGATACCACTCCCGATTACGCTA
>JAKIUS010000305.1 GCA_021647445.1 Geopsychrobacter sp.
GACCGTCACCGGCTTGACTGGCACCATCGGTTTTTGCTCTTTCTGATCCTGAGCGACAACAGGCTGTTGCGACTTAGCCCCCAGCATCTGCAGATGGACCTGCTGTTGCTGACTCTCCAATTGGAGCGCTTTGCCGTAACTGTCCCGCGCCATAGCGGCATAAATCATCCCAACATTCTTATAAATTGTCAGATAGTTCGGGTCGGTTTCAAGGGCCTTATTCAACAACGCCTGAGCCTGCTCAAAATCACCTTCAGCAGCATAAAGCGCGGCAAGATTATTGTAGGGTTGTGGTGAGTCAGGATATTCAGCAATCACATCTAAATAGGCCTTGCGCGCAGAATCTATGCGCCCGGATCTCAGCAACTGATCGGCCTCGACCAACGCATCAAGAACGATCGCCGACTTGGCTGCTTCCCCAGAAGATAAACCGGCACCCGGCACAATAAAATAAAGCATAGCTCCGATTACCGATCCAACAACGATGCCGAGAAACAACATCAGGTAGCTGAAATATTGAGAACTATTTTTCTCTCGCTCCGGATCCTTTATGATGAGACTCTCCTGTTGACGGTCAATACGTTCTTGCTCCCTTTGTGTCAAAGTTTTTTCAATTCGACTGGCCAGATCATCAGTCGGATCAGTCTTCTGCTTATCTTCCATCAAGCCCTCCAAAAATCACTGGGTCAACAACACTTGTAACCATAAGGTTTTCCCGACGATTAATCGCCGGAAAAACTTAAGGATAAATTCCACAACAAAGTATTCTACGTTGATGACGACCGCAACACCAGACCTAGCCCTCTAAGGGAAAAGTGGCGCCATCGTTAAACCGGCAGACTCATCAAGGCCGGTCATCAGATTAAAATTCTGCACAGCCTGCCCCGCAGCCCCCTTACACAGGTTATCGATCACCGAAACAACAACGACCCGTCCCGTTCGCGCGTCGGCGACCATGCCAATATCACACAGGTTGGTCCCACGCACATGAGCAATATTTGGCAACTGCCCCTCAGGCAAAACCCGCACAAAGGGTTCATTGACGTAATAGCGGCCAAAGCATTCAAGCAGCTCGGCGGTTGTCAGGTCTGAGTTCTGTTGCGCATAAATGGTCGAAAGAATTCCCCGATCAACCGGCAACAGGTGAGGCGTAAAGTTCACCACAACAGCCTCGCCCGCCAATTGACTTAAGGTCTGCTCTATTTCAGGCGTATGCCGATGGCTTGCAATCCCATAGGCTTTAAACCCTTCATTAACTTCACAATAAAGGCTGCCTTCCTTAAGCCCCCGGCCTGCCCCCGTAGTGCCCGACTTACTGTCGATGATCAACGAACGGTGATCAACCAACCGCTCTTTTAACAAAGGGGCCAAACCAAGGGCAACACTGGTCGGATAACATCCTGGATTAGCGACCAGACATGCTCCGACAATCTGGGCCCGATAAAGTTCGGGCAGACCATAGACGGCTTCTTCCAGCAACTCGGGGCTGGTATGGGTCTGATACCAGTCCTCATAAATATGCTGATCATGCAGACGATAATCCGCAGAGAGATCAACAACCTTGCACCCCGCCTTAAGAAATCCCGGGACAACCGCCATGGCACTCTTATGCGGCAAGGCGGTAAAGACAACATCGGCCCGAGCCGCAATTGTTTGAACATCGAGGCTTTCACAATCACGATCAACAAATCCCGAGAGACTTGGAAAGGCCCGACTGATTGATTGTCCCTCATACTGACGCGAAGTGACAGCCACGATCTCTGCCTGCGGGTGGGCGGCCAACAACCGAAGTAATTCGACCCCCGTATAACCACTGGCACCAATGACGGCGACTCTTTGCATGATAGACTCCTAAAAAAAGAAAAGGGAAGCCCCTGCGGGCCTCCCTTTTCTTTCTGAAACAAATACCCGGCCAATAAACGGCCCGGGAGTTTAACGCTTCGAGAACTGGAAGCTGGCGCGTGCACCCTTACGGCCATACTTCTTACGTTCCACAACGCGACTATCACGGGTAATAAACCCGGCCTTTTTCAAGACGCCACGCAGATTTGCATCGGCAATCAGCAGTGCGCGAGTAATCCCGTGTTTAATCGCACCGGCTTGCCCGGAAGCACCACCACCTGCGACATTAACAAAAACGTCATATTTACCGGAATTATCAGTAATCTCAAAGGGTTGACGAACGACCATCTTTGAAGTCTCACGACCAAAGTATTCGTCGAGAGTACGTTTATTGATAACAAATTCGCCGGTCCCGGGCTTGATCCAAACCCGAGCTACAGACGCTTTTCTTCTACCAGTTGCATAAAACCTTTGATCGGCCATTCGGCTATCTCCTGATCTATTCTCTTAAAGAGCGAGTTCTTTAGGTTGTTGCGCACTGTGCGGATGCTCACTGCCAGCATAAACCTTAAGCTTGCCGAACATTTTACGTCCCAATGAATTTTTGGGCAGCATCCCTTTGACAGCGGACTGAATCAGCATTTCCGGTTTTTTCTCCAGCAGATCGCCCGCATTGATCGAACGAATACCGCCGGGATAACCGCTATGCCGATGGTACATTTTGGCACTCAGCTTATTTCCAGTCAGCCTGACTTTATCAGCATTGACGACAACAACAAAATCCCCAGTATCAACACTCGGGGTATAGATCGCCTTATGCTTGCCACGTAATATACGGGCAATTTCGGTTGCGGCACGGCCGAGAACCTTGTCCTCAAGATCGACCACATACCATGCTCTTACGATGTCCTGCTCTTTAGCGACTTCGGTACTCATCGCGTTCCTCTCCAGTAAACTGTATCTGCTACGGGTTGCGGGGCTCACAAAGCGAAGAATCTAGCTGACCAACCCCATATTGTCAAGACCTTTTTCCATTCTCAAGACCGAGAACCAATCTGGCCATAGTCATCATCATTTCCAGCCACCTCAAAGACCTCATCTGGATAAAAAACAGACTGCAAACAGAGCCCCTTGGCGGGAGCCGTCAAACGCGTTTCTTTTTCAGGCGGCACCTGCAGTAAACGCTCTATATCCCCCAACGGACGCTTCCCCGCCCCAATCTGGACCAACGTACCAACCATCATACGAATCATGTGCCGCAAAAAACCTCCGCCGCGCACATCAATCCGTAAATCTTCTCCATCCTGATAAAAATCGATGGAATCAATCCGCCGGATGGTTGTTTTCGCGCTACAACCAGCCCCCCTGAATGCCGCAAAATCATGCTCTCCAACAAAGGTTTGCGCAGCCTGTTTCATCAGTTCAACATCGAGGGGACGGCGATAATGCCAACAGAATCGATCATGCAACGGGGAACGACTCGGTGATAGATAGAGGTGATACCGATACCATTTGCCACGGGCACTGAAACGGGCATGAAACCGCTCAGACATCCGCCGGACAGAACGGACGGATATATCCATGGGCAGTTTATGGTTGACGCCATGCAGATAGGCACTTAAAGGGAGCAGACAAGCGGTTTTAAAGTGAGCAACCATGCCGAGGGCATGTACCCCAGCATCTGTCCGTCCCGATGAGTAGATCACTACCGGCTCATAACAGGTAAATTCGAGAGACCCCCCGACCCACGCCTGGAC
>JAKIUS010000306.1 GCA_021647445.1 Geopsychrobacter sp.
CCCATAATCTTTCGCATCTTGCTGGTTATTTTCCGCGTCAGCTGCGTTGCGCTTCACCACTTCATAGCTACGGCTATGCAGCGGAAAGCGCGCCTTGCCGACACGGAAAATCCCGGCGCAATCTTACGAAATCCTATGAGTTACAGGGTACTAGGAGCCTCTCGGACCATCCATGAGTTGGTTGCAAACCTCAGAATTTTCGCTTCAGTCTGTATCATCCGGGAGGTTCCTAGTCGATGTCGATTGCGATATGTCTGTCAAATTTTGACGGTCCCCTTGATCTGCTCCTCCATCTGATCAAGACCAACGAAATGGATATATCTGATATTCAGATGGTAGAGATTACTGAGCAGTATTTGTCCGTTATCGAGCAGATGAAACAGATGGATCTGGATGTGGCCGGTGAATTTCTGCTGATGGCGGCCACCCTGATCCATATTAAGTCACGCATGCTGTTGCCGGCTGCTGATGAGCTTGAAGCAGAAGAAGAGGATGTCGATCCGCGTGCTGAACTGGTGCGGCGTCTGCTTGAGTATCAACGCTACAAGGATGCCGCGCTCTGCCTCAATCAATTTCCCTGCGTAAGACGTGAGGTCTTTTTGCGTCAGTATCTAGAACCGGATATTGCGGGCCCAGGGACTGAGGATCCTGTCAATGTTGGCATTTATCAATTGGCCGCGGCCTTTCATCAGTTGTTGAATGCAACCCGGGTTGAGGTCGTTCATGA
The DNA here is from genome assembly GCA_021647445.1 of Geopsychrobacter sp. Lineage (GTDB taxonomy): Bacteria > Desulfobacterota > Desulfuromonadia > Desulfuromonadales > Geopsychrobacteraceae > Geopsychrobacter. Next base: position 728 of record JAKIUS010000306.1, read on the forward strand.
AGTGGTTCGCGAGCAGTTGTCGGTGGCCGATTTTATTCATAAGATCCTCGATCACCTGCAGGGTCACGCGCAACGCTCTTTGGGCGATTTTTTTAAGGGGAATGCGAGTCGTCAGGAGTTGGTGGTGACCTTTTTGGCCATGCTCGAACTGGTCAAAATGAGGATGTTGAAAATTTCACAGAGCGCAGAATTTCAACCGGTTTGGCTCAGTCTGTCTGTCTCTGAACCCGGAGTCGATGCGGGATCTTTGAAGGAGGTGGGCTTCGGTTATGGATGAGAGATGTCGTGCCGTTGCGGCATTGATTTTTGCGGCGGAGTCCCCTTTAACCCTGGAGCGACTCTGTGCCATTTTCGATTGTCAGCGTGCTGACTTAAGGCCGGTAGTTGATCGCCTTCTTGAGTTGTATCCCGTGTCACAATCGGGATTTTATCTGGCGGAAATTGCCGGAGGATATCAGTTTCGGACCGATCCTGACCTTGGTCATTGGTTGGTCAAATTGAGCAGGGATCGTCCTTTTCGGTTCTCACAAGCGGCCCTGGAGACCCTGGCAATGGTTGCCTATCGTCAACCGGTGACACGGGGCGAAATTGAATATTTGCGTGGTGTAGATTCCGGTGGCGTATTGAAGACCCTTCTGGATAAAGGGTTTTTACGCATCTTAGGTAAAAAAGATGTTCCTGGTCGACCCTTGATGTATGGGACAAGTAAACAGTTTCTTGAGTTTTTTGGTTTAAAAGATTTAAATGGGTTACCAACCCTTAAAGAGTTTTCTGCCCTGGATCCGGCATTGGATCCTGGCGCGGAAGCGTCTCCTGAATTCCCTCTGGATATAAAGTCAGAGCATAATTCTGCCCGAAACGGAATCTGAATGAAAGAACGTCTGCAAAAGTTGATCTCGCGCTCAGGGTTGATGTCACGCCGTAAGGCTGAAGAGAAGATACGTCTGGGACTGGTCACCGTCGATGGCCGGGTCGCTACCCTGGGTGAAAGCGCAGACCCGGCACAGAATGAGATCCGGGTCGCAGGGCAATTGCTCAGTTTCACGAGCAATAGTTTAACGTTGATGCTGAATAAGCCGACTGGCTATATCTGTTCCATGCACGATCCGGAGGGGCGTCGCCTGGCGATAGATCTGTTGCCCACTGATCTTGGGCGCCTCTATCCGGTTGGTCGACTCGATTACAACACCGAAGGGTTGTTGCTGCTGACTAACGATGGCGCTTTGGCTCAGCATTTAACCCATCCCAGTCATCATGTTGCTAAAACCTATTTAGTGAAGGTGCGCGGTTGGCTCGATGAGTCGGGTCGCAAAAAACTGCAGGAGGGGGTGCTCCTCGATGATGGTCGCACCGCCCCTGCCGGGGTTAATGCGATTCGACGTTCGGGGAAAAACTGTTGGTTTGAACTGACCTTGAGGGAAGGGCGAAATCGTCAAGTGCGCAGAATGTGCGACGCCGTGGGTCTGTCTGTGGTTCGTCTCAAACGGATTTCTTTGGGAAATCTGAATTTGGGAGAGCTTAAATCAGGTTTGTTTCGGATCTTAAATGAGTCTGAACTCTCCAACTTGAAAAAGCATGCCGGTCTGTAATACTTGAATCGTTGACCGCTATTGTCTTAATACCCTGAGGGGACCTGTGTTTTGTTGCGAACCCTTCCGGGCAAAACGTCTGTTTTCCCTAAGGAAATAGGGCGCTTTTCTTGACAATTCGGAATCTCTTCGCTTATCTTTGGCTGATAGATTGAGCGTATATCCAGACGTAGGGAGTTCATTTCTTGTCGAACAAGCAAAAATATATTGATTCTGCCCAGAAGAACATAAAGAAGAAACAATTCTCCCGGGCGATTAAGGATTTTCAGAAAGTCGTTGAGATCGACCCGCGGGACATTCGGTCGCGTCAACGCTTGGCCGAGCTCTATGTAAAGACAAATAAGGGCGGGGAAGCCTTTGAGCAGTATGAAGCCGTGGCCAAATATTTTGCCAGTAATGGTTTTTATCTCAAGGCGATCGCCATTTACAAGCAGATGCAGCGTCTTGATCCCAGTCAGATAAGTATCTTCAGTCGTCTTGCCGAATTGAATGAAAAGCAGGGGCTCATCGGCAACGCCTTGGCTGAACTGCGTCATCTCGTCGGTTACTATGAAAAGAATGACATGGTGGCCGATGCGATCAAGACCCTTGAGAAGATGCGCGATCTTGATGGCGGAAACATTAATGTCCAGGTCAAGTTGGCCGAAGTCTATGCCAACAACGAGCGTGTTGATGATGGTCTGGCCGAATTCAAAGATGTGCTGAGTCAGCTGGAATCGAAGCAGGATTACGATAAAATTCTGCGGCTCTATCGCATGTTCCTCCCGCTGTTCCCCCATAACGATGATCTCCAACGGGGTTTGGCCCTGACCCTGATTGACCGGGGGGATTCGATCAAGGGTGTCGCAATTCTTCAGACGCTGTTGCGTAACCGTTCTGATGATGTCGAAATCCTTTCGATCCTCGGGGGCACCTATGAACAACTGGGGGATTTCAAGAATGCCAGGTTTACCTATTTACATCTGTTGAAGATTGAACCGACCGATTTGGAAACGCGTGAACGTCTCGTTCAATGTTATTTGAACGAGGAAGAGTTCCATAAGGCGCTTGGCGAATTAGAGGAATGGAAAGATGCTTTCCTGAAAATTAATCGACTCGAAAAATTACAGGAATTCTATGAAGCACGGCAGGCGGTTATGACTGAAAATCAGACCGTTCTGCAAACACTGGACTCAATCTATGAGATTACCGGTGAGGGTGACAAGCTTCTTGATATGGTCAGTGGGACAATCTCATCGAGTTCCGAGAATTCTGGGATTGCCGAGGTTGTTGAAG
>JAKIUS010000307.1 GCA_021647445.1 Geopsychrobacter sp.
CCCATACCGAGGTTGGCGCACTGCTGACCCGTGACTGGAAGCTGCCCGAGAGCATTCAAACCGTTACCCACTATCATCACCAGCCAGAGCTGGCAGCTGAATACAAGATCGAGACCTCACTCATCCACATCAGCAGCATCCTGGCTGAGTGCGAAACCCTGGATGAAAGTACCGATGAGATCCTGGCGCGGGTCAACCCCTATGCCTGGCAGATCACAGGGCTGACCCAGCAGGATGTAGAGTCTGTTCTGGATGGCATCCCGCAGCAGGCCGCAGAGCTGCTGCGGCAGGTTTTTGAGCGGCCGCTGGTTGCCAATCTGCAGGTTTTTACCGCCGATCTGAAAAAAACAATTTTGGTACGCGATTCGGCCAGTGGTGAGGAGTTGCCGCGTGGTGTGCTGGAGCGGACCTTCGGTCTGAATGAGGCATTGGAGCAAGCAAAGGTGTTGTTAAGTCGCCTGCCCGGCCTGTCGCCGGTGCAGCATCAGACTTTGTTGAAGCTGGTCCAGCAGCAGTTGCGCCCCAGCCTGGCCTATAATCAGGAGGAAACCGAGCGGCGGCGGCAACAGGCGCGCGATGAAGTTACCCCGGTTTTGTTTCAGGTTAAAAAAGGTGAAATGATTGTTCGCGAGGGCGCGCGGGTGACTACGGACCAGATTCTCAAGTTGCGTGCTATCCGTGCTTCCGGGCGGGACAATCGCAGCCTGCCGACGGCTTTCGGTTTGCTGGTCTGTATTCTGCTGCTGATTTATATTAGTTATTATTACGCCCGGGGCAACATCCGTAAGTTCTGCCCCGATTCACGGGATCTGCTGTTTTTGGCGTTGGTGTTTTTAGCTCTTTTTGTTCTGATCAAGGCGTCGATTTTTATCGCCACTGCGCTGGGGAACACTTTTACCTATATCGATTCGTCGGCATATTTTTACGCTATTCCCTTTGCTCTCGGCGCCATGCTGGTGCGGATCGTCCTCAATGCGGAAACGGCTTTGTTGTTTTCCGTCTGCTGTTCGATTCTGGTCGGGGTGTTGTTCGGCAACAGTTTATTTATGGCCCTGCTGACGTTGACCAGCAGTCTGGTCGGCGCCCATGGTGTACGCCAATGTCAGGAGCGCTCAAGTATTTACCGCGCTGGGATGTGGGTGGGCTTGTCTAATGCCGCGTTGTTGATCGGTATCCACTTTCTTGCCGGGCGCAGCTTCGAACTGATGCTAGCCTGGAAAGTCGGTTTCGGTCTGTTCGGCGGTTTGCTCAGTACCGTTTTTGTGACCGGTACCATTCCGTTGGTTGAAGCAATATTCAAGTACACGACCGATATCAAGTTGCTGGAGCTGGCCAATATGAACTCGCCGATCCTGCGTCAGTTGATGGTTGTGGCGCCCGGCACTTATCATCATTCGATCCTAGTCGGCAACCTAGTCGAAGCCGCTGCCGAGGCGATCCACGCCAATCCGTTGCTGGCTCGGGTTGCTGCTTATTATCACGATATCGGCAAGGTCAAAAAACCGCTTTATTTTATCGAGAACTCCGGCGGACAGCGCAACAAGCACGACAAGTTGACACCGTCAATGAGCGCCCTGATCCTGACCTCGCACCTAAAGGATGGTGTTGAACTGGCCCGGGAGCACAAATTGGGCCCTGAGTTGATTGATATTATTCAGCAACATCACGGAACATCACTGATAAAGTTTTTTTATGATCGGGCCAAGAGCCAGGTTGAGCCGGGAATGCCCCAGGTCGACGAGTTGGACTACCGTTACCTCGGCCCCAAGCCACAGACCCGGGAGGCGGCATTGGTACTGCTGGCCGACGCTGTTGAGGCGGCCAGTCGGACCCTCAGTGATCCGACCCCGGCGCGTGCTCAAGGGATGGTGCAGAAACTGATCAATAACATTTTTATCGATGGTCAATTGGATGAATGCGACCTGACCCTGAAGGATTTGCACCTGATCGCCAGGAGTTTTAATCGGGTCTTGGCTGGTTCTTTCCATCATCGGGTCGATTACCCGGAACCGGTGCACATTGTCCGTGAGAAGAATGAAAAAGAGGATAAAGATAGCGCTGCAGGCAAGGTGATGGACAAACATGAGAATTCAGATCGACAATCGACAGAAGAAGCAAAAGATTCTGAAGCGTCCGCTGAGAAAGATAGCGCAGAGGATCTTAAGCGTCTCGGGATTTCCTGAGGCGGAATTATCTATTCTGATTCTTGATAACTCTGGGATTCAGGAGATCAACCGCAACTATTTGCAGCGGGATCGCCCGACCAACTTTATCTCTTTTGCCATGCAAGAAGGGGAAGGGGGCGGGTTGCAGCCCCAGTTGCTCGGCGATGTGGTTATTTCGGCAGAACGGGCTGCTGCGGATGCTGTGGATGCCGACATCCCCTTTGAGCACGAACTGACATTTTTATTGCTGCACGGTATCCTCCATCTGCTTGGCTATGATCATGAGCGGGGGACCAAGCAGCAGGCGCGGCAGATGGAAACTCGGGAACTGGAGATTTTCGCGCTTTTACAGCAGGATTTCTTAACCGCGAGCGGTTTTCAATAAACTTAAAGACAGGTGAGGTTGGTATAGGTGGACAGTGATAATTCGCAGTATTCCCCCAGTTGGTCAAAACGCTTGCTACGGATTTTTCGTGGCTGCCCAGAGGCGTCTACGGAAGAGGAACTGCAGAATCTGATCGATGCTTCTGAGCAAAAGGGGATTATTGACGAAGATGAAGGGGACATGCTGCAGTCGATTCTGGAATTGGATGAAACCATCGTCCGTGAAGTGATGGTTCCACGCACTGCTATGGTCTGTGTCGATGCCGAGGAGCCGCTCAGCGCCATCCTTGCCGCCATCCTTAAGTCTGGACATTCCCGCATTCCGATTTATAAAGAAAACAACGATAACATCATCGGCTTGGTTTACGCTAAAGATCTACTCCGTTTCTGGGGTCAGTCGCTCGACGAAATTAAGCTTGAAGATGTTCTGCGGTCGCCTTTTCTCGTCCCAGAATCGAAACTGGTCAGTGAGCTGTTGCAGGAGTTCCGTGAGACCCGGATCCATATTGCCATCATTATTGATGAGTACGGCGGCACCTCTGGACTGGTGACGATTGAAGATCTGATCGAAGAGATTGTCGGTGAAATTCGAGACGAGTATGATTTGGAGGAAGACTGGCTGGTTGAAGAGCCGAACGGGACGGTGTTGGTCGACGGGCGGCTCAATATTGAGGATTTTGAAGAGCATTTCGCGATCGATGTAAAACGGGAAAAGTTTGATACCGTCGGTGGCTATGTGGTTGAATATCTCGGCCGGGTTCCTGCCGCCGGAGAACGGTTTGAAATCAATTCACTGGAGCTTCTGGTGGTCGCCGGTAACCAGCGTGCTGTTCGGCAATTGCGTATTTTCCCGAAGACCAACGAAGTGGCTGAACCGGGTTGATTGCGATGTTACGGTTTGATCGCACGCTGATGCTTGCCGCCGCCTCCGGCTTTCTGCTGGCGGCGGCTTTTCCGCGTCCTGACCTGTACCTGCTGGCCTGGGTTGCCCTGATCCCCATGCTACTGGTGATGAAGCAGCGCCCCTTTGCGACTGGCT
>JAKIUS010000308.1 GCA_021647445.1 Geopsychrobacter sp.
CGACGGTACCCAGGCCGAAGATATTTCTTGTCTGGTGCAGGATAAGGTGCAGATTGCCAGACGTCTTGATGAGCTTGGTATCGATTATATCGAGGGTGGTTGGCCCGGCTCGAATCCGAAGGACATTACCTTCTTTCATGAAATAAAAAAAGAAACCCTCAGCCATAGCAAGATCGCTGCTTTCGGTTCGACTCGGCGCGCTAGGGTGGCTCCGGCAGAGGACAATAATATTCAAATGCTGATCGAGTCCGAGCCTGATGCTGTGACTATCTTCGGCAAGACCTGGGATTTTCATGTTCGTGAGGCCTTGCGTATCAGTTTGGATGAGAACCTCGAATTAATTAATGATTCCTTGGCCTATCTCAAACAGCATGTGGCCGAGGTTATCTACGATGCCGAACATTTTTTCGACGGGTACAAGGCTAATCCCGAATATGCTTTAAAATCTTTGCAGGCTGCTGCCGAAGCGCAGGTGGATTGCATTGTTTTGTGTGATACCAATGGTGGTACTCTGCCCCATGAATATGCGGCAATCATGCAGGCAGTTCAGAAGGTTATCTCTGTCCCCTTAGGGATCCATGCGCATAATGATTCGGAATGCGCGGTTGCCAATTCCCTGATGGCAGTTGAGTTAGGAGCGGTACAGGTTCAGGGGACCATAAACGGGTTTGGCGAGCGTTGCGGTAATGCCAATCTCTGTTCCATCATTCCGGCGTTAAAATTGAAGATGGGACGTGAGACGATCAGTGATCAGCAGATGACTGGTCTGCGTAAGTTGTCGCGCTTCGTGTATGAGTTGGCGAACCTGGTGCCAAATAAACACCAGCCTTATACCGGCAACTCTGCCTTCGCCCATAAGGGCGGGGTTCATGTCTCCGCGATTCAAAGACACCCCGAAACCTACGAGCATATGCGGCCAGAGAAGGTCGGCAACACGACTCGGGTCCTTGTCTCTGATCTGTCGGGTCGCTCTAATATTCTGGTTAAGGCTGAAGAGTGTGGCTTGTCTCTCGATAGTAAAGATCCCGTTACTCTTGAGATTCTCGAAGATATCAAAGAGTTGGAGAATAAGGGGTATCAGTTCGAAGGGGCTGAGGCCTCGTTCGAGTTATTGATGCGTCGCGCGCTAGGAAAAGTTAAACCCTATTTTCAGGTGTTGGCTTTTCGGGTTATCGACACTCGGCGCATGGATGATGACAGCCCGGTTTCTGAGGCGACGGTTAAGGTTAAGGTTGGTGGGCGTGTTGAGCATACTGTTGCCGATGGTAATGGCCCGGTCAACGCTCTTGATCGGGCTTGTCGTAAGGCGCTGGAGAACTTTTATCCCCAGATTTGTGAGATGAATCTACTCGATTATAAGGTCCGCGTGCTCCCTGCCGGCAAGGGGACTGAATCCTTTACGCGGGTTCTGATAGAGTCCGGGGATAATGAAACACGCTGGGGAACCGTCGGGGTGAGTGAAAATATTATTGATGCTTCCTATCATGCCTTAATAGATGCTTTGCAATATAAATTACTTAAAGAATCCAAAGACTAAGTTGATGTTGGTACGGGGGGGATGGTTCTTGCTACTCTTGATCATTGGCGTATCTGGTTTTGATATGAGTCGGCTCTATCTTCGAAGTGAAGATGGGTCGGCTCTCGTTTTTTCGGTTAAGGATTCTACCCTTGTTGAATTTCGTGGGATTGGTCCTCGGTTCGATGGAATTCATCAATTAAATGACGCGCGCCGCTTTTTGGCCGTCATAAAAATGGCGAATGGTGGACTCGCAGATTCTGCAGCCTTTACTCGCTTAAGAAATGGCCCCGTCAAGTCAGGGGAATGCTTTGTTTTTCAGCTGGTTGAAGGAAATATTGTTGCTGTTGAATCGGTCTGGATGTCGGCGGCAAAACGGATGGTCCTGGGTATTCCTTTGATGGTCGATTCTATGAATCGTGAAGATTGGTCGGACCTGCCTGGCGTGGGGGCCTCATTAGCACTGAGGATAGAAGCTGGCCGTCAAAAAAATGGCGAATTTGGTCAATTCTCAGACCTCTCACGAGTGAAAGGGATCGGGCGTAAAAGCTTACAGCGCTGGGAGCATTTTTTTAATAAGCAGAAGTAGTTGATATTAAAGGAAATATAGTATTGGATAATCTAAATTAAAAAATCACATTGTCCTGCAGGCCTCTTGGCACATCTCATGAAGTATACCTTTGCACTTGTTGAAAAAATAAGAGATGAATCTCTTTTGTCTTACAAGCCGCCGAGGAGGTCAAAATGAAATGTCCCAAGTGCAAGAGCAGAATGTATTCGGAAAAATATTATGATTTTGTACGCGTCTTTGATGCCTGGAGATGTTGTGCTTGTGGTGAGGTTGTCGATCCAACCATCCTTGCCAATCGGGCGCGTAGCCAGAATCTCTATGTTGCTTAAACGATATTTTAGGATAAATCTAAAAAGGCCGGGTAGCTACCCGGCCTTTTTTTATGGGAAATCGCAATCTGCTGCAATTATGATTTGGGTTTTTTACTCCAGCGGATAAATTTGAATACACCGATGATCGCCAGCAGCAAAAAAACGGGTCCCCGCAGTCGGTTGGGTTCTTTTCCTTCACTGATGAAGAGAATATCGTCGCGCGTTTCAATCCCCATGTTGGTTAGGAGTTCAACCAATTTGCCGTGGTTTAAATCGGCGATCAGGCTGTCAGCTGTCATCCCGGTAACATTGAAGGTTGGGAAAAATTCGCTGCGGTTTTTTTTGAGATAGTCAGCGCGTTGTTGATCGTTCTCAAGCTTGAAATAATAAGTCGTCAACAAATTGCTGATCGATGGATTGCGGGTTTCAACCCAGATCCGGGGCTGAAGATCTTCGTGGTCGATAATTAGCGGGATCAAAAAGGAATCGACCTCGATGGTGCCGCTCATATTGACCCCCTTGAGCAGGTCAAGGTGCCCACCAGTAATCGTTACCCATTCGCGCGCTAACGGACCCTCGGGAATCTGGCTAAGTTCAAGCGAGAGCGGTTCGGGGTTGCGCAGTTGCAGAATCAGGTCGCTGCCGCCAAGCCAGGTTAACAGTAAACAGACAGCAAGAAAGGTAAAGCGGAATCGTTTCATTGTTCAGCCTTGACTCAAGTAAAAAGAGTACTTTTCTTCGCTGAGAAAAAGCACTCATAGTTCAGTGGAATGATGTGCCGGGCCGCTTTGTTGCGACCCAATGCATTTTACATATTGCGAATCAGGCACGAGCAGTTTCGGCCGCGTCGATAGGTGGCAGATCTTTCTGAGTCAGCATCGATACCATAATCTATGCCAGAAAGGAAAGGGGAATCGGGCTCTTCAGCAGAATCTGCGGAAGAGCCCGTCGTGATAGGGAGGGCTTACAGGTCTTCGGGAGTAAAGGATACAACTTGGTCGATGGTCTGCGCATTGGTCAGCAGCATCACCAATCGGTCGATGCCGAGGGCAATCCCAGCCGCAGAAGGTAGAGAGTGCAGATCGTCGAGAAAAGGGATGGGGAGCTGCGCTGGCTGCTCGGTTTTGCGGGCGAGAATTTGCGCGTCTTCTGTGAAGCGTTGTCGCTGTTCCAGAGGG